>NZ_LYSP01000059.1:0-29551 GCF_001728945.1 Pseudomonas sp. ENNP23 | reverse complement strand
CCCCGGAACCGCCGGTCACGCCCCCTGTCACACCGCCCACCGAGCCGCCGGTCACCCCGACGAACCGCTTCCCCGAGCCCAGTGCCGCCGTGGTGGATGAAGTCGGCGCCCTCGGCTTCTACGACCAGACCGCCGACGGCCAGCCGCGCCCAGTGCGCAACGACCTCAGCGGTACCCTCGCCGCCATGCTGCAGTTCGTGCAGAGCCACTCGGTGGACCCGCAAGGCAACGAAGCGAAGAACATGCCGCGCCTGACCAGCGAGCGCGAAGCCCTGCTGCTGGTCACCCCGGACCCGGCCCAGCCCCTGCCCAACTCCATGCGCGTGCAGGTGCTGGTGGACGGCGTCCTCAAGGGCGACCTGACGCTGCGCCACCCCGACGAGCTGTTCCGCGCCGACCGCACCGGCAGCGACGCCCGCCCCGACGTGGTGTATTCGCGCCGCGCCTGGTCCGCCGTACTGCCCTGGGACTGGGTGGTGCCCGGCATGAGCCTGCAACTCAGCGACGACCGGGGCCGCAGCGGCCAGCGCGCCGCCGAGCTCTTCGACTTCGCCCCGCCCGCCGAACTGCTGGTCCAGGCCATTCGCATCGGCATGCTGACCGCCGAGGTTCCGGGCGGCCAGCACGGGTTCAACACCCAGCCGGCCCAGGCCGCCACCGACTACTTCCAGACCGTGCCCATCGCCCGCATGGTGGCCAGCCAGTACGAAGACGTGCTGTTGCGCAAAGTGATGGTGGCCAACGGCACGATCTACGACGCCGACCAGGGCCAGGCCAGCGCCACCACCGGCGACGTCTACAGCGGCGACATGCGCGAGAACACCGCCAAGTCCACCTTCAGCACCGGCATCAACCTGGCCAACTGGGGCATCACCAGCGCCGGCATGGCCAGCCAGGAGCAGCCGCAACTGACCAACTCGGCGGTCATCCACCACGCCCGCGGCCAGTACGCCAACGGCCCGGCCAACCACGGCCTCAGCGGCGGCAACGGCATCCTCACCCTGATCGACTCGGTGGGGAACGAGTTCAGCCACGAGATCGGCCACCACTACGGCCTCGGCCACTACCCCGGGCAGAGCGGCGACAACTACTTCTGGTCCGGTCACCACCACGACAGCGGCTGGGGCTACATCGCCTACCGCAAGCGCATGCGCGCCAACCTGCACTGGACCCGCGCCAAGACCGGCGGCCTCAACGGCATGCCGATCTACGCCGATGCCTACAGCTTCGCCACCGACGCCATGGCCGGCGGCAACTTCGCCAGCGGGCTGTCGCGCTACACCCACTACACCGGCTACAGCACCCGACAGAAGATCCAGCCGGCGCTGAACCGCGCCGTCTGGGCCCCCGACTCCCCAACCGGCTACCGCAAGTGGGACGCCACCAGCCGCAAGATGGAGGTGTTCCAGCCGAAGACGCCGACCTCCAGCACCGTCTGGTACAACAGCGCCGACGGTCACTACCGCAAGCCGCGCCTGTTCGGCGTCCCGGTCATCACCCTGCTCGGCGGCTACGACCCGGAGACCGGCGCCGCCGTGCTCTACCCGGCCCTGCGCGGCAACTGGGGCCAGGTCTACGACCTGCCGCTGCCCGACGCCGCTGCCACCAGCCGGCAATGCTGGCTGGCGGTCAGCTTCGCCAGCGGCACAACCCAGCGCATCGCCGTCGCCCCCACGCGCCTGGGCAGCAACGCCAACAAGCTGCACGTCAACCTGGCCCAGGCCGAACAGCCCCTCGCGGCGGCCCTGCAATGCCGCGACACAGCCGGCGCCGCCACCACCGAGCTGGCCAGCGTGATCATTCCCCAGGGCCTGCCCGCCCTGCCGCCGCCGGTGATCGTCGGTCGCGAAGCCGGCTTCCAGGCCCTGCGCCAGGAAGAACTGCCCCAGCTCGACGCCGCCCTCACGGCCCTCGCCGGCCAGCTCGTGCCCACCCTCAAGGGCAACGCACGGGTGCTCTTCGACAGCTACAGCGACCAGCCCGACGGCCTCTCGGCCACCGCCCAGCAGGTCCGCCAACGCCTGCTGGACCAACAGGCCCGTGCCCTGCGCCTGAACCGCTGGCTCGACGCCTACGGCGCCCAACTGGCCGGCAGCGCCGACGCCGCCCAGGCCCTGGATGCCCTGCTGACCACCCTGCAGTTCGACAGCCGCACCCTGCTGCCGCCGCGCCAGGGCTTCGCCATGGGCAACGGCAACTGCGTGCGGGTGGAACAGGTGGACGGCGCCTGGCAGCCCTACGTGCTGGCCAAGGCCCAGTGCACCGGCTCGGCGGAGGAACAATGGCGGGTGGACGCCAGCGGCCGCATCCGCAGCGTCGCCCAGCCCACCCAGTGCCTGACCGCCAGCAACGACGTGGGCCTGAGCGCCTGCGACAGCCAGCAGGACGCCCAGGCCTGGGACTTCTCCGCACTGCCGCAGCTCAAAGCCGGCAACCGCTGCCTGGACCTCTCCGGCGGCTACCTCACCAACGAGCGCGGCAAGCTGATCCTCTATGGCTGCACCGGCGGCGCCAACCAGAAATGGTACGGCCCCACCCTCAGCGACAACGGCCTGCTGCCGCTGCTGCAAAGCCGCAACATCGCTGCCTTCACCGCCTATGCCGAGCAACGCGCCCAAGCCGTGTCCCCCTGAGGCCCACTGGCGCCAGGCCCCATGGGGCCTGGCGCTGCTGCTGGCACTGCTGCCTCCGCCGCTTGCCGCGGTGGAGCTGCCCACCGCCTTGCTGACCCCACCCCGGCTGCACCTGCAGCCGCTGGGCGCACTGCCCGGTCTCAGCGCATGGCGTCTGCACGGGGTGTTCAGCCGGGGGGATGGCCAGGGCAGCGCCACCCTCAGCCTTGAAGACGGGCCGCCCTTCAGCGTCCGGACCGGCGACCGCCTGCCCGGCGGCGTCGAGGTGCTGGCGATCCAGCGCGACCGCCTGCTGCTGCGGCGCGGCCATGAACTCGGCGAACTGGTGATCCTGGGCCGCGCGCCGGGCGCGGGCGACAGTTCCGTCGCCGCCGCCCCAGTGGCCAGCGAGGCCCCCGGCAACCTGCCCAGCCTGCCGCCCGACTGCGAAGCCTTCGCCCTCGGAGGCGTTCCCCTGGACGAACTGCAGGCCCTGGGCGGATGCCCGTCGCTGGCGGAATAGTGGTTGAGAAGTTTTGCCTAGCTACTCACCCAAGAAACGTCTGCGTTCATCCCCATCGCCTGAAGAGAAACAGAAGCCCAGCGCGCAGATCGAATTCACCGTGGGCTCGGATGGTCGGGCGGGGGTAGCGCCCCTTCAGGAGGCCGAGCGGAATCATTGCGGAGCGGGTTGAGCGACATGGATGTCGCGAGAGCGCTGTCGGGCCATGGATGGCCCGTCAGCGCGTACCCGTGTAATGATGATGGAGAGAGGGGACCCGACGCAGTCGGGCGGGGACGCCCAGTTCGGATGCAGGGGCAAGTTTTTTGATTCCTTTTCACCAGGCTGGCGATCCAGCGATTGGAAAAGGGATTCGCCCGGGAGGGCGAAACAGAAAACACCAGCAGAACTCGTTAAACGGCTTGGCAGCCAAAGCTCATTACAGCTGCATGGTCGGCAGGCCAAACACAAAGCTGCGCTAACTCCTCACACGCTCGAACTGCTCCGGCCAGTCACGCCGAGTGAACACCTGCCCCTCCCGCCGTACCCGGCGCACCTCCTCCAGGTCCAGCTCGGCCAGCAGCCAGCGACTGCCGTCCGGACACAGCTCGGGGCTCTCGGCGATCACGCCGTTGCTCGGCATGCCGTAGTCCGGCGGCACATAGAGGCCGGCACGGCCGATGTTCTCATCCAGCGCCGGGGACCAGGGCGCCAGCCCCACGGTGGGCGACTGCAGCACGGCGATCTGGCTTTCCAGGGCACGGGCCTGGGCGCCGATACGTACACGGTGGTAGCCGGCCTCGGTGTCGGTGCAACTGGGGGCGAGGATCAGGTCGACGCCTCCCTCGGCCAGGGTCCGCGCCAGCAGGGGGAACTCGTTGTCGTAGCAGATGAGGATGCCCAGCCGCCCGAACGCCGTGTCGAACACCCGCAGCCCCTGCCCTGCCGAAATGTGCCAGTGCTCGCGCTCGAAGCGGGTCATCATCAGCTTGTCCTGGTGGCCCAGCTCGCCGTCCGGGCCGTAGAGCCAGGCGCGGTTGCGGTACTGGCCATCGGCATCGCGCACCGCCACCGAACCGGGCTGCAGGTAGAGGCCGAGGCGCCGCGCCAGGTCCGCGCACAGCGCCCGCCAGGCGGGCAGCAGCGGCTGGATGCCGTCGATGGAGGCGTGCAGGTCGCCGCGCAGGGCCGGCGGCAATTGCCCGCTCAGCACCAGGCCGGCGTACTCCGGCAGCAGCAACAGCTCCGCGCCCTCGCCGGCGGCGGCCTCGCACAGGGTGGTGAGGTGCTCGGCGTAGGCGTCCCAGGTTTCGAAGAGGTCGATGTGGTACTGGCAGGCGGCGATCTTCACGGGGCCAGCTCCCTCAGCCAGAACGACATGGGCTTGGCGCTTTCCTCGCACTCGCCCAGGTCACGCCAGTGGTACTCGGTGCGCAAGGCGGGGTGGTGGCGGTAGCCGCGACGGGCCCAGAACCCGTGCAGCGGCTGGTAGCCGGGCGGGCGGCGCGGGTGGTCGTCCGGGCGCTCCACGGCGCAGAAGGCGCACCACTGGAAACGCCCCAGCGAGCGGGCATAGGCCTCGCGCTCGGCGAAGAAGCGCACGCCCAGGCCGCCGCCCCGGTACGCCGGCAACAGCACCGACTCCCCGAAGTAGAAGATCCGCGCCGGGTCCCAGCCCTGGTCAAGGAAGGGCCGCTGGAAGGCGTCGGTCTCGTCCGCCAGGGGCAACCCGGTGGAGGCCCCGACCACCCGGCCCTGGTCGAACACCAGCACGAACAGGCTCTCGGCCGACTCGGCGTAGGTGGCCAGGTAGCGCGCTTCGTAGTCCAGGGTGCCGTCGTAGAGATAGGGGTACTCGCGGAACACCGTCAGGCGCAGCCGTGCGAGGTCGTCGATGAAAGGCGCGATGGCCGCGCCCTGGTAGCGTCGGATGTCCATGGTCGTCGTTTTGCCAGCCTCGATGACGCCCCTGGCTAAGAGCGGGGGCGGACAAGACCCTATCATGCAGCGCAACCCCGAACCGACCCATTTGCGACAGGACCTTGACCATGACCGCAGCCGAACTGGTGAAAGCCTATTACGACGCCTTCAACGCCGGGGACATGCCGGCCTTCCTCGCCCTGCTCAGCGAGGACGTGGTGCACGACATCAACCAGGGCGAGCGCCAGCAGGGCAAAGCGGTGTTCGCCGCCTTCATGGAGAAGATGAACCGCTGCTACAAGGAGCGCCTGACCGACATCGTCATCATGCCCAGCGCCGACGGCAGCCGCGTGGCCGCCGAGTTCGTGGTGCACGGGCAGTACCTGGTGGGTGACGAGGGCCTGCCACCGGCACGCGGCCAGACCTACGTGCTGCCGGCCGGCGCCTTCTTCCACGTGCACGCCGGCAAGATCGCGCGGGTGACCAACTACTACAACCTGACCGACTGGATCGAGCAGGTCAGCTGAGGCTTCAGGCCAGCCAGAAGTACAGCAGCGTCAGGTTCGCCAGGGCGATCAGCCCGAACAGCGCCCAGGCCAGCAGCGCCACCGCCAGGCTGTTGGCGAACGGCCCCATCAACCGCCGGTCGCTGGTGAAGCGGATCAGCGGCCACAGCGCGAAGGGCAGTTGCAGGCTGAGCACCACCTGGCTCAGCACCAGCAGCTTGCCCACCGCCCCTTCCCCCAGCCAGAGCACCCCGGCGATCGCCGGGGCCAGCGCCAGCGCACGGGTGATCAGGCGCCGCTGCCAGCAGGGGATCTTCGCCTGCAGGAAACCCTCCATCACCACCTGGCCGGCAATGGTGCCGGTGAAGGTGGAACTCTGCCCCGCCGCCAGCAGCGCGAAGCCGAACAGGAAGCTGGCCAGCGCACCGCCCACCAGCGGGTCCAGCAGGTGATAGGCGTCCTGGATCTCCACCACCTCGGTGTGGCCGTTGCCATGGAAAGCCGCAGCGGCCAGCACCAGGATGGCGCCATTGACCAGCAGCGCCAGGGACAGCGAGCCGATGGTGTCGAACCGGGCGAAGCGGATGGCGCTGCGCTTGCTGGCCTCGTCCTCGCCGTTGACCCGCGTCTGCACCACCGAGGAGTGCAGGTAGAGGTTGTGCGGCATCACCGTCGCCCCGAGGATGCCGATGGCCAGGTACAGCGGCTCCTGCCCGCTGAGCACCTCCCAGCTGGGCCGCAGCCCCGCCGCCACCTCCGGCCAGTGCGGCCGCACCAGCAGCAGCTCGATGAAGAAGCAGGCGCCGATGGTGGCGATCAGCCCGAGCACGATGGCCTCCAGCCGGCGGAAGTTGGCGCCCTGCAGCGCCAGCACGATCAGCGTGTCGAACGCCGTCAACACCACGCCCACGGTCAGCGACACCCCCAGCAGCAGGTGGAAGGCCAGGGCCGCGCCGAGCACCTCGGCCAGGTCGGTGGCGATGATCGACAGCTCCGCCAGCAGCCATTGCCCCCGCGCCACGCCGGGGCGGTAGCGCTCGCGGCAGAGCTGCGCCAGGTCACGCCCGGTGGCGATACCCAGCCGCGAGCAGAGGCTCTGCAGCACCATGCCCGACAGGCTCGCCAGCACCACCACGAACAGCAGCGCATAGCCGAAGCGCGACCCGGCCTCGATGGCGGTGGCCCAGTTGCCGGGGTCCATGTAGCCGACCGAGACCAAGAGGCCCGGGCCGAGGAACAGCATCAGCCGGCGGCCCAGGGAGGCGCCGGGGGGAATGGTCACGCTGTGGCTGACGGCGGAGGGGCAGAACGGCGCAGTGGCCGTGGTGGGCAGCTTGTACATCGCGGAACGCGCCGGGAAGGGAGATAGCGCAACTTAGACTCCTCGCCGGCGCGGGCAAAGGCGTCGTGGCAACCGGCCGGGAGGCCGGTTGCCGGGTACGGATCAGAGCTTGGCTTCGAGGGCCTTGCGGATCGCGTCGGCGCGGGCGTCCACGTCGTCGACGTTGCTGAACGGGCGGAAGTTCAGGTCCAGCACGCCGCCGTCGAAGGCCACGCCGTCCTGGTAGGCGCTGGAGGGTGCAGTGGCCTCGTCGTAGCGCACCACCACCTTGCTCAGCTTGGCTTTCAGGGCCTGCTTGCCCATGTCGTCCACGGCGATGGCGGACAGGGCCTTCTGCAGGGGCACGAAGTAGATCTGGGTCCAGAAACCATCCTGGGCGTAGTTGGCGGACTGGTCGGGCAGCGCAATGGTGTTCCATTGCACGTCCAGCGGCAGCTCGTAGCCGGCAGCGGCCTGGATGGCCTTGACCTGGTCGACGTAGACGCCCTGCTCGTAGGCGGTGATGGCGCGACGCTCGGCCAGGGACGGCTCGGCGAAGGCCGGCGCACCGGCCAGCAGGCAGGCAGCAAGGGCGGTGAGGGTGATGAAGCGTTTGGCAGCCATGAACAACTCCTGGGGCCATCGAACCCCGACCGCGAATGCAGCCGGTGGACGCGCGGCGGTGGCCTCCCTGCCACGCGCGGGGGCAAGACTACCCGAGCAGGCTGGGGCGATCCGCCGACCGGCTCAT
Source organism: Pseudomonas sp. ENNP23 (assembly GCF_001728945.1). Taxonomy (NCBI): domain Bacteria; kingdom Pseudomonadati; phylum Pseudomonadota; class Gammaproteobacteria; order Pseudomonadales; family Pseudomonadaceae; genus Pseudomonas; species Pseudomonas sp. ENNP23. The sequence goes on along the minus strand of NZ_LYSP01000059.1, from coordinate 21,939 downwards.
GTTTCCGACCGATCGGTCACCCGGTGCGGCGCGGGACCAGGCTCAGCCCGGCCGCTGTGCTGCGCTGGGCCAGGTAGCGGGTGCAGCTCACCCGCAGGAAGGAGGCGAAGTTCACCACCTCGCCACGGTAGTCCATCACCTCGTCGTAGAGCTTGGTGATGAGCTGGTTGGTGGTCATGCCGTCCACCTCGGCGATCTCCCGGAGGATGTCCCAGAACTGGTTCTCCAGGCGCAGGGTGGTGACCACGCCCCGGATGCGCAGGGAGCGCGAGCGGGATTCGTAGAGGATCGGGTCGGCCTTTACATAGAGCTCGCACATGGAGTCGGTCCTTTATCGGGGGTGCTGAATCGTGCCGGGGCGACGTCGGTCGCCCAGCGGTGCGCCACAGCGCCAGCGTGATGGTCGCGCCCCTGGCGCCGCACCGCAGTATGCAGGACGGCGCAGGGGTTCTACGCCTCGTTACAGGCTGATCCGCGTCCCCAGCACGTCGAGGAACTTCGCCAGCCAGGCCGAGTGGGCCGGCCAGGCGGGGGCGGTGACCAGGTGGCCGTCGACGTGGGCGTGGTCCACGGCGATGTCGACGAACTCGCCACCGGCCAGGGTGACTTCCGGGGCGCAGGCCGGGTAGGCGCTGCAGGAGCGGCCCTTGAGCACACCGGCGGCGGCCAGCAGTTGCGGGCCGTGGCAGACGGCGGCGATGGGTTTCTTCGCGGCGTCGAACGCTTTCACCAGTTCGATCACCCGGGCGTTCAGGCGCAGGTATTCGGGGGCACGCCCGCCGGGGATCAGCAGGGCGTCGTAGTCCTCGGCGCGGACGCGGTCGAAATCGAAGTTGAGGGCGAAGTTGTGGCCGGGCTTCTCGCTGTAGGTCTGGTCGCCTTCGAAATCGTGGATGGCGGTGCGCACGGTCTGCCCGGCGACCTTGTCGGGGCACACGGCGTGGACGGTGTGGCCGACCATGCCGAGGGCCTGGAACGGCACCATGGTTTCGTAGTCTTCGGCGTAGTCGCCGACCAGCATCAGGATCTTCTTGGCTGCCATTGCGGGGTCCTCCCAGTCAGGGTTCAGGGTGACAAAGGTAGCCAATCATCCTCCCCGGCACCGTTCCGTGGGTAACACCCGGCTACTACAGGGGCTGGCCGTTGGCGTCGATGCGCAGCAGCGGTTGCACCTGGCGGGTGGTGGCGATCTCCTGGCGCCCCAGCGCCTCATCCACCAGTTGCAGCGGGCCGTCGCCCTGGGGCGGCAGCTCGGCGTTCTTCGGTGGCGGGTCGAGTTCGTCGTAGCGCAGGTAGTAGGTGCCGCCGGCACCGGCTTCGAAAACGAAGCTGGTGATCTGGGTAAAGTCGAAATAGCCGCCGGCCAGCAGCGTCCAGTAGGTGCCCATCAGCGGGCGGCGCATCTCCAGGCGGTAGTTGGCCACGTCGAACTCCAGGGCCAGGTAGCCGTTGCTGGGCAGGGTGCCGATCAGCCTGCCGTCGAGGAACAGCCCCGGCGCCTCCAGCTCCTGGTCGGCCCAGTCGCTGCGGGGGCGGTAGATGTAGACCAGGGCATGGTCACCGTCCCGTGGCGCCAGCGCCTCGAAGGCCGGGCCGTCGGTGGCGCCGAAGAAGGCACCGGGGGTGGAACAGGCGGACAACAGCACGAGCAGCAGGGGCAACAGCAGCGGACGGCGCATGGGCACATCTCTCGTTATGGGGTGCAGGGAGCGTAGCCGGCGGCAGGCCACTGCCGACACCCGACAAAGGTTCGGCTCAGCGGCGGCGATCCAGCAGGTTCACCGCCAGGCGGTCGAGCCAGCCCCACAGGCGCTGGTAGAGGCGTTTGAGCAGCGGCCGGGCGTGCCAGTCCTCCAGGGTGATCTCGCGGCTGTCGTCGAAGTCACGGCAGAGGGAGGCCGCCACCTGCTCGGTGAAGCGATGGTCCAGCGCCTCGACGTTGGCTTCGAGGTTGAAGCGCAGGTTCCAGTGGTCGAAGTTGCACGAGCCGATGCTGACCCAGCCATCCACCAGCACCATCTTCAGGTGCAGGAAGCGCGGCTGGTACTCGAAGATCCGCACGTTGGCCCGCAGCAGACGCGGGTAGTAGCGCTGCCCGGCGAAGCGCACCGGCGGATGGTCGGTGTTGCGCCCGGTGAGCAGCAGGCGCACGTCCACGCCACGCCGGGCGGCCTTGATCAGGGCACGGCGCACCTTCCAACTGGGCAGGAAGTACGGCGTGGCCAGCCACACCCGCTCCTTGGCGTTGCGCAGGCTGCGCACCAGGGACTGGACGATGTCCAGGTGCTGGCGGGCGTCGGCGTAGGCCACCCGGCCCATGCCAACGCCGGCCGAGGGATAGGGCGGCAGATGGCGAAGGCCCGGCGCCTCGCCCGGCAGCCAGGGGCGCCGGCTCAGGTTGGCCATCCACTGGTAGTCGAAAATCAGCTTCCAATGCACCACCAGCGGCCCCTGGATCGCCACCATGGCCTCGTGCCAATGGCTTTCGGCCTCGCCGGGCTGCCAGAAGTCGTCGGTGGAGCCGGTGCCGCCCACGTAGGCGACGCGGTCGTCCACCACCAGGATCTTGCGGTGGTCGCGGTAGAAGTTGTTCACCCCGCGCCGCCAGCGGATAGGGTTGTAGAACTGCAGCAGCACACCGGCCTCGGCCAGCCGCCCGCGCAGGGCCTGCCCCAGCTTCTGGCTGCCGAAGCCGTCGAACAGGCAGCGCACCTTCACCCCCCGCCGCGCGGCCTGGCAGAGCACCTCCACCAGGGCCTCGCTGCAATGGCCATCCTCCACCAGGTAGAGCTCCAGGCTGACGTGGTGCTCGGCCCGGCCGATGTCGGCCAGCATGGCGGGAAAGAAGCTCGGCCCGTCGATCAGCAGATCGAAGCGGTTGCCGGACTTCCAGGGGAAGATGTGGCCCATCAGCGCGCCGTGAAGATCAGCACGGCGCCCACCGGCACCGAGCTGCTGATGGAGGGGAGCCCGGCCAACTGCTTGAGCGTGCCCAGGCCGTCCATCAGACCGAAGTCCTCCACCTGCAGCACCAGCGGGGCCAGGGTCACCACCTGGAAGCGGCGGTCGTCCAGGCGGGTGGCCAGCAGCTCGGCCTGGTACTCGTGCTCGCGGCCATGCAGCGTCACCTTCAGCGGCAGGCGCAGCTCCAGTTGGGCGCCGGGGGCCAGGTCGGTGATCGGGCGCAGGTCGATCTGGGCGTGGACTTCGGCGTCGGGGTTGCGCTCGATCTCGAAGAACAGGTCGCGCAGGCGCTGGTCCCGCAGCGGGATGCCCGTGCTCACCGACTCCAGTTCGATGCGCAGGTGGGCCTTGCCGGTATCGCCGATGTTGCCGTGCAGGGTGAGGAAGCGGTGCACCTCGGAGAGGCTGCCGCCCTTGGTGGAGATGAAGGACAACCGCGAGGATTCGTTGTCCAGGTACCAGCCGGCGTGAGCCGGTAGCGCCAGGGCGCCCAGCAGGGCGAAGACGAGGGGAATGGACGTGCGCATGGGGACTCCTGTTGCAAATCGGCGCCACCTTAAACCGCCGGCCAGCGCACCTGCAAACCAGGGTCGCCGGCCCGCCTCCAGCAGGGCGAGGGCCGGCCGCTCCTTCGGATCAGAAGCTGTAGACGTAGTTCAGGTACAAACGTTCGGCGTGGTGGGTGACGATGCCCGCCGGCCCGCGCGAGGCCTGCCGGCGGTCCACCCCGTCGGGCACGCCTTCGGTGTGGAAGCGGTTGTGCAGCCAGGCCAGGCTGAGCCCCTTGAGCGGCCCGTCGAAGCGGTACTGCAGCAGGCTCTGGAACTCCCGCCGGGAGAAGTCGCGGTAGCCGGCGGCGTGGTCGGAGACGGCGTAGTGGCTGTCCAGCCGCAACTGCGGCAGGCCGAAGGCGCTGAAGTCCAGGCCGGCCATGAGCTTGACCATGGCCTCGTCCTCGGCGCCGAAGTAGTAGAACAGCTTGGCGCTGCTGTTCCAGGTGCCGTGGTCCTGGCGGAAGAACGGGCGGTCGAAGTCGCCGCCGCGCACCTTGTTGTAGGCCGCCCCCACGTAATGGGAGGGCGCGCGGTACTTCAGCGACAGGTCGGTGTAACGGGCCCGGTGCTGCCGCTCCGCCTCGAACAGCCCGCGCACGCCCTCGTGCTCGAACAGGCGCCCGGCGTCCTGCTGGGCGCCGAGGGTGCCGGCGAGGTCGATGAAGCGCTCGTCCCCCAGGGCCAGGCTGTGCTCCAGCTTGATGGAGCCGACCTTGAGGTAGTCCTCGGCCAGGCTGTACTCGCCGGTCAGGCGGCTGGTGGTGGACAGCGTCCACTCCACGGCCGCCAGGTGCAGCGCCTCGATGCGCTGGCCACGGAAGTTGCGCAGGGTGTCGGACCAGCCCGACTCGTTGCGCGCGCTGAAGCCGGTGAGCCGGCTGTAGCGCAGGGCGCGGCCCTCGGCGCGCCACTCCAGGTCCGTCCCCAGGGTAGAGGGCGGCAGGATGCGGCTGATGGGGTCGTCGTAGTACTGCCCGTAGCGCCGGCTCTTCTTGCCAAGCCCCAATTGCAGGTACCCGTCTGCAAGCGGGAGCCGCCCGCGCAGGTAGGCCTCCACCGGCTTGGCGATGCCGTGGGGCGACTGCACGCTGCGCCCGGCTTCCAGGTTGCTGATGCTGGTGGCCTCGTGGCCCACGTGCAATGCATCGGCCAGGCCGTAGGCGTAGTCCACGCCGAACAGGTCGCGGTACCAGCCGGAGTTGAAGCTGAACAGGGCGGCCTGCACCCATTCGTCGCGGTTGGGGCCGACCTCGCCGCCGTCGTTCTCCTTCCAGTAGAACTGGCTGTAGCGCAGCGATGTGCGGGCGTCATCGACAAAGGGTTCGGCATGGCACGGCCAGCCGGACGCCAGGCACAGCAGCCCGGCGAGGCCTTTCTCTCGCAGGTTCATCTCGTTGTCCTTCTTGTTGTTCTGGATGAAAGGTGAGGCTGTCCGGACAGGCAGGCCCATTGTGGGCGGCCGCCCCGGGTGGGCAATCGAAATGGGTTCCACCGGGTGGAATGGCAGGTGTGGCGACCAGGCCGGCGATGGGAAGCCGGGCAGGCCAGCCCGGCGGAAGGGTGGGCCGGCGGCCTAGACCAGCAGGCCCTGCAACAGGTCGACGGTGCCGGCGAGGTCCTGCAGGTGCTGGCCGCTGACCCGCTCGACGCTGCCCTGGTCGCGGGGCCAGTGCAGGGCGACGCTGCCCACCACCCGCCCCTGGCGCCGCACCGGCAGGGCCACGGCGCGGATCAGGAAGGGCAGGCGCACGGCATATTCCCAGCTACCCTCGGTGCGCTCGCCATAACCCTGGCGGTGGGCCTGTTCATGGACCCGCTGCAACGCCTCGCCGGAGAGGCCGTGGCGGGCGGCCAGGCGCTCCAGGTCGGTGGGTTCCAGGGCGGCGACGCAGGCCTTGCCCATGGCCGACTGGTGCAGGCTGGCCTTGAGCCCCACCACCAGGCGGTTGTTCGGGTAGCGCCGACGCAGCACCTGGGGCACGGCGCTTTCCACCACCAGCAGGTCGTCGCCGTCGAAGAACGACAGGTCGGCCACCAGACCGGTGCGCTCGGCCAGCTCGCTGAGCAGTGGCGAGGCCCGTTCCACCAGGTGCCGCAGAAAGCGCTGCTGCGGGTCGCCGAACAGGCGCTCGGCGGTGAGCCGGTAGCGCCGGTCACACAGGCCCCGGTACAGCCAGCCCTGCTCCTGCAGGGTGTGCAACAGGCGCGACACCGTGGCCTTGGGCAGGCCGGTGAGGTAGTGCAGCTCCTCCAACCCCAGGGCGTCGTGGGCGCCCAGCAGTTCGAGGATGCCCAGGGCGCGCTCCACCGAGCGCACCGTGCCGCTGTCTTCACGAGTTTGCATACCCGCCTCCCCTCCCCCATGGCGATGACAGGCGCCAGCAAGATACGGGCCTTGGCCAGGCCCGTGATCGCTCAGTTCGCGGATGGCCAGCCCAGCAACGCAGGCGGGCGCCGCGCCACCCAGCGGGTCTGCTGCTCGTGGGCGTGGGCCAGTTGCAGCACCGCCAGGTCGGCGCGCGCCGGGCCGATCAGTTGCACGCCCATGGGCAGCCCGGCCTCGCCGAAGCCCACCGGCACGCTCATGGCCGGCAGGCCCGCGAGGCTCACGCCGATCACCACCTCCATCCAGCGGTGGTAGCTGTCCATGGCGCGGCCGGCCACCTCGGTGGGCCAGGGCTGCGCCGAGTCGAAAGGGAACACCTGGGCGCAGGGCAGCAGCAGGAAGTCGTAACGCTGGAACAGCGCCGTCACCACGCGGTACCAGTCACTGCGGTCCACCGAAGCCTGGTGCACCGCCTCGGCACTGAGGCCCAGCCCGCCCTCCACCTCCCAGCAGGCTTCCGGCTTGAGCCGCGCGCGCCGCGCCGGGTCGGCGTACAGCGGCCCCAGGCTGCCGGCCACCAGCCAGTGGCGGTGTACGCACCAGCAGCGCCAGAGCCGTTCCGGGTCGTAGTCCGGCACCACCGGCTCCACCTCGCAGCCCAGGGCGCGGAAGTCCGCCAGCCCGGCCTCGCACAGCGCCAGCAGGCCCGCCTCCATGGGCAGGTGCCCGCCCAGGTCGCCGAGCCAGCCGATGCGGGTGCCGGTGAAGTCCCGCTCCAGCGGGCCTTCCAGGTCATCGCTGGACAGCTGCGCCAGGGGCACGCCCGCTGCCGGCCCGGCCTGGGTACGCAACAGCGCGGCGACATCGGCCACGCTGCGGCCCATGGGCCCTTCGGTGGCCAGTTGCTGGACGAACAGCTCCGGCGTCGGGCCGAAGGGCACCCGCCCCAGGGACGGGCGCAGGCCGTAGACGTTGTTGAAGGCCGCCGGGTTGCGCAGCGAGCCCATCATGTCGCTGCCATCAGCCACCGGCAGCAGCCGCAGGGCCAGCGCCACCGCTGCCCCGCCGCTGCTGCCGCCAGCACTGCGGCTGGGGTCGTAGGCGTTGCCGGTGGTGCCGTGTACCGGGTTGTAGGTGTGCGAGCCGAGGCCGAACTCGGGGGTGTTGCTGCGCCCGATGAACAGCGCCCCGGCCGCCCGGGCGCGGGCCACCACGTGGGCGTCGTGGCGGGTCACCTGGTCGGCGAACAGTGGCGAGCCGAGGCTGGTGCGCAGGCCGGCGGTGGCGGCCAGGTCCTTTGGTGCCTGGGGCATGCCGTGCATCCAGCCGAGCCATTGCCCATTGGCCAGTTGCCGGTCGCGCTGCTCCGCCTCGGCCAGCAGGCGCTCCTCGGGCTGCAGGTCCACCAGGGCGTTGACCACCGGGTTGAGGGCGTGGATGTGCTCCAGGTAGGCCTGCATCACCTCGCGGCAGGCCACCTGGCGGGTGCGGATGGCCTCGGACAGCGGCAGGGCGTCCAGGGCGACGATCTCCTCGCGTAGGGAGCGGGCGGGTGCGGGGGGTCGGGTCAGGCTCATTCGGCGAGGCTCCGGGTGGGCTGGGACAGGGAGCGTCGGCGGGCACGGCGCGCCAGGGCGGCGGGGGCGCCTTCGCGCAGGTGCCAGTTGGCGACCAGTCCGATGCTGGCGGCAAAGATCACGTAGTAGGCCGGCGCCACCGGGTCGCCAGTGGACTGGGTGAGCCAGGTGACGATGAAGGGGGCGAACCCGCCGAACAGCATCACCCCCAGGTTGTTCGACAGCGCCAGCCCGGTGGAGCGCACCGCCGCCGGGAACTGCTCGGCGCTGGCGGTGGGCCCGGGGCCGTAGATGCTGCCGATGGCGCTGCACAGCAGCAACTGCATCACCAGCAGGCGGCCGAGGCCGGGCGCGGCTGCGACCCAACTGAACAGCGGGTAGACCATCACCAGGAAGGCGAAGGTGCCCACCAGCAGCACCGGGCGCCGCCCGACCTGGTCGGACAGGTGCCCCGCCAGGGGGATCACCAGGGTCATCCAGGCCACGGCGGCCATCTGCACCATGAACACCTGGTCCAGCGGCAGCCCCAGTTGCTTGTGGGCGAAAGTGGGCATGTTCACCAGCACCACGTAGAAAGCCACGGTGCCGCTGATGGTGCAGCCGAGGGTGACCAGCACGGCCCGGCCGTTCTCCCGCAACATGCGGCCGAAGCCGACGGGCTCGCCGCGCTGGGTATCGCGGGCCTCCAGGAAGGCTTCGGTCTCGGCCATGTGCCGGCGCATCCACAGCCCCACCGGGCCGATCAGCAGGCCCACCAGGAAGGGCACCCGCCACCCCCAGGCGTCCAGCGCCTCGGGCGAGAGCCCGTGGGTGACCAGGGCGCCCATGCCGGAGCCGGCGAACACCGCCAGGCACTGGCCGAACAGTTGCCAGGCGCCATACAGCCCGCGCCGATGGGCCGGGGCACTCTCCACCAGGAAGGCCGTGGCGCTGCCGTACTCGCCGCCGGTGGCGAAGCCCTGGAGCATCCGCGCCACCACGATCAGCAGCGGCGCGCCGAGGCCGATGGCGGCGTAGTCGGGGGCCAGGGCGATCATGGCGATGGAGACGGTCATCAGCAGGATGATCAGTTGCATGGCCGCCTTGCGTCCCCGGCGGTCGGCGTAGAGGCCCAGGAGGATGCCGCCCACCGGGCGCATGAAGAAGCCGACGCCGAAGGTGGCCAGGGCCATCAGCAGCGAGGCGTACTCGTCGTCCGAGGGGAAGAACAGCCGGGCGATGATGCTGGAAAGGAAGCCGTAGACGATGAAGTCGTACCACTCCAGAGCGTTTCCGATGACGGCAGCCGTCACCTGGCGGCCGCGCGAGGCGCCGCTGGCGGATGGTTTCATGGCGGTCTCCGGGTCAGGCGTGGGCGACGGGTTCGGCGAGGCGCACGGGCGTCACCTGTAGCCAGGATTCAGCCAGGGCGGCCCAGTAGGCGGCGCCCCTCGGGAGGATGGCGTCGTTGAAGTCGTAGGCGGGGTTGTGGACCATCGGCCCGTCGCCGTTGCCGATCATCAGGTAGCTGCCGGGGCAGCGCTGCAGCATCCAGCCGAAGTCCTCACTGCCCATGAGGGTGGGCGCGTCATGCACGGCATCGGCGCCGGCCAGGTCGAGGGCGACACGGCGGGCGAAGGCGGTCTCGGCCGGGTGGTTGACGGTGACCGGGTAGGCCGGGCGGTGTTCGATCTGCACCTGGCAGCCATGGCTGGCGGCGTGGCCACGGATGATCGCCATCACCCGCTGAAGCTGGCGCTCGCGCACCGCCGGGTCCAGCGCACGCAGGCTCAGGCGCAGGCGTGCCGTCTGCGGGATGACGTTGGCCGCTTCGCCGGCCTGGAAGGCGCCGACGCTGACCACCGCCGCCTGCTGCGCATCGATGTGGCGGGCCACCACCGTCTGCAGCGCCATGACGATGTCGGCACCGGCCACCAGCGGGTCGACGCACAGGTGCGGCATGGAGCCGTGGCCGCCGACGCCTTCGAGGGTGACCTCCAGCAGGTCCTGAGAGGCCATCACCGGCCCGGCGCGAAAGGCCAGTTGTCCGGCCGGCAGGCCCGGCATGTTGTGCATGCCGAACAGCGCATCACAGGGGAAGCGCTCCAGCAGGCCGTCCTCCAGCATGGCCAGGGCGCCGCCCTGCCCTTCCTCGGCGGGTTGGAAGATCAGGTTGAGGGTGCCGTCGAAGCGCCCGGCCTGGGCCAGGTAGCGGGCGGCGCCCAGCAGCATCACGGTGTGGCCGTCGTGCCCGCAGGCGTGCATGCAGCCGGGGTGACGGCTGCTATGGGCAGCCGCGCCGGCCTCGTGGATGGGCAGCGCATCCATGTCGGCTCGCAGGCCGAGCCGCGCCGTACCCCGGCCACGGCGCAGCACACCGACCACGCCGGTGCGACCGATGCCGGTGTGCACCTCGTAGCCCCAGCCGCGCAGCAGGCGCGCCACCAGTTCGGCGGTGCGGTGCTCCTCGAAGCCGAGTTCGGGGTGGGCGTGGATGTCGTGTCGCAAGGCACGCAGCTCGTCGGCGATGTCGTCGAGCCAGGCCTGAATGGGAGCGAAGCGGGTCATTGTTGTTGTTCTCCTCGTCCGGTGGAGACCGCCCGGGGCGGTCGGTCTCCAGCTAACCGCGCGGGGCGGAGGAGAACAATCGAAGGTGGTTCCACAGGGTGGAACCCGAGCGCGCGACCTCAGGGCAGCGGGTCGGGCTCCGCCAGCAACTGGCAGCCCTGGCGCTCGCCGAGCCAGGCGGCGGTGTTGCTGCGCCCCAGGCCACGGGCGGTCACGCGCTTGCCGGCGGCATCGTCGAGAAAGCCGCTGATGGGCACGTACTGCTTCACGTAGCCCTGGCAGTAGTCCGCCGGGTTGTGCATCACGTAGCGGCAGGAGCAGAACTCCTTGGCGGTGTAGGCGCTGATGATGCCGGGGAAGGCCTGCAGGTGAACGCGGTTGTGCCAGGCCAGGCCGGCGAGCAGGAGCAGCAGCAGAGCGAGGACGCTGAGCACGGGACGACGGCGGATCATGGCTTCACCTCCGGGGCGAAGGCGGCCAGGGCCAGTTCGAGGAAGCGGTCGTGCTGGTAGGTGCCGTCGCGGTCGTCGGCGTAGCGCACGATCACCAGCTTCTCGGAGGGCAGCACGTAGAGCGCCTGGCCCCAGTGGCCGAGGGCGGCGAAGGCGTCTTCCGGTGCGTGCGGCCAGGGCTTCGGCGCGCCTTCCACCACGCGGTTGAGCCACCAGTGGCCGCCGGGGACGGCTTCGCCGGGCTGTTTCGGGTCCGGTCGGTAGTCGGCGAAGGGCGTGCGGTTGAAGGCCACCCACTCGGCGGGCAGCAGTTGCCGCTCGCCCCAGCGACCGTTGCGCTGCATGAGCAGGCCGACGCGGGCCAGGTCACGGGCGCTGAGGTAGGCGTAGGAGGAGCCGACGAAGGTGCCGGCGGCGTCCCGCTCCCACACGGCGGAGCGGATGCCGAGGGGCTCGAACAGTGCGGTCCAGGGGTAACTCGGGTAGGCGGCCTCGCCCACCATGCCGCGCAGGGCGGCGGAGAGGACGTTGCTGTCGCCGCTGGAGTAGCGGAAACGCTTGCCGGGCAAGGCGTCCAGCGGGTGTTCGGCGGCGAAGGCGGCCATGTCGCCGCGCCCTCGGGTGTAGAGCATGGCCACCACGGAGGACTTGAGCGGGGCGTATTCGTAGTCCTCCTGCCAGGCCAGGCCGGAGGCCCAGTGCAACAGGTGCTGCACCTGCACGCCGGGGTGGCTGGCGAAGGCGGGGTAGTGGCGGGCGACCGGGTCATCCAGCTTGAAGCGCCCCTCGCCAAAGGCCACGCCGAGGGTGGCGGCCAGCAGGCTCTTGCTCACCGACCAGGTGAGGTGCGGCGTCTGCGCCTGGGTGGGGCCGGCATAGCGTTCGTAGACCAGCTCGCCATCACGGATCACCACCACCGCGTCGCTGCGCACGCCCTGGCGCTGGGCATCGTCACGGGCGGGAAAGGCGTAGTGCTCGAAGCCGTCGAGGGCGGGGCTGCTGGCGGTGGGGGTGGTCGTCCAGTCAGGATCGGGCCAGCGTTCCGCCTGGGCGGGTAGCGCAGCGACAAGGCCGAGGGCCAGGTACAGGGCTCTGAGCAGGGGCATCGGGAGGCCTCTTGTTGTAGGAAGAGGCCGACCCTAGCACGGGCTGATGACAGCCCAAAGCGCCGGGCGCGCCGCGAAAGGTGGCCATTCCAGACAACTTCATTACGGTGCGAAGGCGTGGAGCGATTCCGCAAGAAACCAGGTGGTTTCCGTGTGCGCACCTGGCGAACGCGGGCCTGCTGCCTGCGCGTTCGCCTCGGCCATCAGCGAGGCAACTGATAGTCCTCGGGGCCCATCAGGTCGAGGCCGCAGTCGAGGTTCTCGATCCAGTAGAGGAAGGCGCTGATCATCTCCTTGCCGACGAAGGGACGGCCATGCTGCGGCACGATCATCTCCAGGTCCATGCCACGGACCATCGCGGCCCACAGGCGGCAGGCCTTGTTGCCGGCCATGTAGCGCCGGTGGAAGCCCTCCATCTCCGGTACGTGATTGATGAAGTCGCGCACCGGGGAGGCGTCTTCGGTCATGGATGCGCCCATGTCGCCGGAGAAGAGGATCTTGCTCACCGGGTCGTACAACTGGAAGTTGCCCACCGAGTGCAGGAAGTGCGCGGGCACCGCCTTGAGGTTGCAACGGCCGAGCGGGATCGACTGGCCACGGTCGGGCAGCGCGATGATGCGGTCGTAGGTGGAGATGCCGTGGCTGATGGCCAGGTAGTTGGCGGTCAGGTGCGGCAGGAAGCGCGCCCAGAGCTTGGAGCAGACCACCTTGGCGCGGGTGTGCAGCAGCCACTTGTCCAGGGACGCGATGATGTCCGGGTCCTGGTGGGAGGCGAAGATGTAGGTCAGGTCCTGCACCGGGATGTGCTTGGACAGCTCCAGCGACAGCGGGGTGTAGGTCAGGTCGCCGCCCGGATCGAGCAGCAGGTACTGGTCATGGTCGGTGATCAGGAACTGGTTGGACTGGATGCCGTCCCCACTGACCAGATCGTCGAACAGCATGCATTGGTGGGTGCCGTTGTCGAACAGCACGATGGGTTCACGGCGCATGGACACCTCGGATTCGGTTGCGGCGCACAGCATGCGGAGCCCCTTGTCCGGGCGTACTGATCTGCGTCAAGCGCCCCCTTCGTCGGGGGCGCAAAGGTCGCAGGGTGGCGGGCTGCGTCGCAATACGCGACAGGTGAGGGGGCTTAGGGGTGCTGCTCCAGATCGGCAGCAACGAAATACTCGCAGCGGCACGCCGTGAAGCAGACGGTTAGCTGGCGAACGAGCCGGTGTATCAGCTAATAAAACAAGCTCACCATGTGCTTTTGGTGCGAGAGCAAAGCCGGCTCAGGCGCTACGGTGCTCACGGCAGGACTTTTCTTATAGGGCCCGAGTGATCGGCAGCTGGGTGACGAAAAGTAATGAAGCAGCGCCAAAGCAAAATGGCGCACACCAGTCCCAGCCATAGGAGAGGTAAGGCGTAGATCACTAGAGTCATGGTGGCCTGACGACCGACTCCGGTGTGATAGATCAGGCGCGTACCACCATCACTACTCTGTTGCACTTCCACCAACACTGCGTCTTGCAGGTAGCTCAACCTGCCTATTTCTGACACATCCACAGTCAGGGAAGACAGTCTATCTATCAGTTTTCTCCACACCTCAAGGCTGTTGTACGGATCCAGTGACCAGTTATCCCAAATAGAGTAACTGGGCATCAGATCGTACAGAGCAAGGCTGTGCCTTTGTGCATCGGCGTACGCAGCAACCAAGCCCTCCACACGGGGCTCCAATTGGCGCTTTACATCTTCAGCTATCACAACAAGCAATGTCTGATGCTCGTGACTCGGTAAAGCCTCGTAAACCGCAGCCACCTTGTCAGCGTTTGCGACAGCCCACTCAAGGGCATCCGACCAACGTTCATGTCCAAGTACCTTTGCGAGTGCCCCCTTACCTGATCGGCAATCCTGCTCCTGCGGACATAAACGCTGGAAATCGAGCAAAGCAGTGTCTGTTAAGGTGCCGACTAGACTCGACCTGTAGTGTCCCTCTGTCACCTCCCACCAAAGGTCTTCCAAGCCATAAAGCTCGGAAAGATCGGTGAATATCTGATGTTTCGGCGAAATCATCTCCTTGCCCCAGTAAACGTTCCGGCAATCAACATCCACCGGCAACTTGGGGGCAACTGCATCGGGGTTAGCCAATAGGCCGCAAGAAAGCTGCTGCTCTGTGGGATGAAAGATCAACCGTGTACCGGGTTGCGGAACATGGTCCTTAAGGTCATCGCCATTGTGCAGAACGAGGTCAGGGTGCCCCATAACTACTGCATATACCCGATAGAACATAGCGGGCCAGAGTCGCTGTGCATCGAATAGCAGCAGAATCGCCAGTGCGCCGGCCAGCAAGCCAGCGGCCGCTGCTGGTCGTGTTCGAGACCTCAGTACGCCCACGCTACCGACGTAGATCAACGGGATGCCCAGTACTAGGCCAGGTAGCGCCCTTAATGCATGCGAAGCCCAAACGAACACCAGGTAATAACCACTGCAAAGAACGGCCAGCACGCCACAGATCAGACAGATAGCGGACGCCCTTGCCTGCTCGCCTGTGAAGAGTTGCGATAAGAGCATCACAACGCCCAGCCCCACGAGCGCCAGAGAAACCCAAACCACGGAGACCGGAGAAGCCATCACTTCAAGCATCGCCATCTCTCCCCGCACTCAAAAACGCTACGTCCCCGAACATTGATCTGCTTCCAGTTCAGACGACCGTCTTCGGCCAGTCCGTAGGAAATCCCATGAGGCTTACCGGAGCGATCAAAGCGCCACACAGCAGCCAGCCCTCCTGAGTGATAAATCGCTATCCAGGTTCCTACTTGCTGACCTGCGCGGAACCAACCCTGAGATCGGTAGAGTCCCTGTTCGAACATCCAGTATCCGTCTTCCGTGCCGTTCACTGTTTCTCCACAAGCGTTCAAACGACCATCCGGGTCACGCTGAAAATCATCGGCGGAGACCCTACGAGAGCAGCCGTTTGAATCGAGGGAAGGCGCAGATAGCTCTTCGAGGAGTCCTGCCGGAATACGTTCGGTGGCCTGTACTGCAGCACACAGCAGACTGCACAGCAGCGCAGGCCAACGTAATGATCTCCACATATCAGTTGGCCTCCAACTGCATGAATGAATACACCCACCTCTGGGACCGTGGCGTAGCATCGACCACAACCAATTGCTCAATGCGCGCTACATCACCATGAAACTTGAATACCTCCCCAGGGAAGAGGAAAGCAGCTACATCAGGATCAGGCAGGCCTACCGAACGGGCCACGGGCATCAACGCCTCTCCCGACGCATCGAGAAAACGCACGCGCCCGAACAACTCCCGGGCAGGACGATCACGCTGTGTCAGTGCTTGAGGCAGCGCAGTCGCAGCAACAAGCCAAGGTCTGTCACTGGCCTCATATGGCACGCTGCGCCAGTTCATGGCAGCCGGACAACGCAGTTCGCTCTCCACTCGAACATCGTGAAAAAAACGCTGAACCCCGTCACGACTCTGAAGCTCCCAACGCACTCGATCCAGATGCCTCTCTGGTAACTGCGCATAGTTCGAGTACTCATCGATTGGTAAACGGTCTATGGCCTGCCAATGCAAATCAGGCAGGTCGGACCTCACGACATGCAACTGGCAAATCGCGCTTAGAGAAATGGGCAAAAACAGTTCGTGATACTCCTGCCCTGACTTCTGTTCCGGCAAATTCAATGGAATGTCGAGCGCGGTATGGCGCAAGGGGATCCGCCAAGTCGAAGGAATGGAAGGGTCGTCTCGAAGCTTTTCGTCAGTGACAAAGCGAACGTCCGCAAGCCTATGTTCCTGGCTCCTGATGTGCCTAATGGGGAGGCGTGTAGGGGGCGTTTCGTCGAATTGGATCTGGTAAATATCAGTCAGCATCAAACGCTTACTACGAATGATTTGATCCCATTGACTGGCATATGACTTTGGCCACTTGAAGTAATGCCAACCGTGATGCTGCGGATATTCTTCTGGTGAAAAATGCAGACTCTGCTCACCCAGATTGAACGTCTCGATCCACCACTCGCTTGGCAGGGCTCCCGGCCGCGAGATGACTGAACTCTTTCCCGCACGAATGACGCGCTCACTATCTGCAAGCTCCAGCCACAGGATTTCGGATTCGCCCACCGCCTGCTTTCGTATCACGTCGGCGATGACCCAGACAGGTTCCTCATATCGACAGGCTGGGCTGTACATAGTCCTCCAGAACACATCGAAATGGTGCCCGTTAATCTCACGTGCAGGGTACCTGACGAATTGCTGTGATAACGCCAGATCAGCTCCCAGCCCAAAGGGGTAAGGACGCGGGATAGGTTCAAGGCGTTTGTCCAAAATACACAACTGGGTGCCGTGGGCGTTAAAGACCCTGATATTTTCCAACGCGACAATCGATTCAGGCTCTACCGCGCGGTTACCGAATGCAGGCAGGCGAACACTGAACCAATCTCGCTTATTCAAGAGGGCAGATAAATAACTGCCAAAGTTCGGATCAACTTTTAGCGTGCCCACCCTAGGTTCAGGATATTCGCGCTCAAGAGCAACAGGTTCCGGCAGTTGGAAAAGCTCGCTGTATTGCTCATGTGCACTTTCAAACAGCCCATACCCATCTCTAGCAGCGAGGATCAAGAGCATGAGCAGCCAGACAGTTGCAAACACGGCACTTAGTGAAAATCGGCGAGTTTTTAACTCTAGCCGCACAATAGTGACAATGCACTGCCCAATAGCCATGCACCGGCTATAAAATCTCGATATCACCTTCATAGTCATTTCTTAGCCATTTTTATTTCAGCTTTATATGCAGCACACCAAACAGAAAGACTCCGGGGTCGTTGAGCAACTAATCTTCACTACACCATACACTAACGACCCCCTGCAAAGGCTCGACAGCAGAAATCGTCATATATTGCACATATAACCCCAGCCCTTTATCTTTGACAGCCAGTTGCTCTGGCATTAAGTCCGCCCAGGCCAGTCCGGAAATAAAATATAGAGTGGCGATCAGCGCACGGTAACTGATCACAACATGGGTCATTTGTAAGTCACTATGGTTTTTTCCATTGCGCCCATATAGGGCCCCAGGGCGCGGCTCTGCACTCGCAATAATTAAGCAGGCGTTACCCACGGTGGTCCGGCTCAATTCTCGCCGGGCATTGCGTTCTTGGCCAGCCATCAATGGCCATAAACCGGTAAAAAATGAGACAGCGGCGGCCATTGTGTCGTCAAGGTATTCATCAAGACTTTCGCTTCAGCCACTTGGGCCTCACTCATGTCGTGCTCTATATCCGATAGGATGCTCTTGATAATTCCATCTCCAGGTGAGATATCCACCACCATGTACATCAGGGCGGCGCCCTTTATCGAGTCTCGCGGCAAGTTATACCTATTCGGTAATTTCCCAAGACTGGCGGCATATTCAACAACGGCTCTTACGTAACCTAGCTTGGCCGCCCGCTCCAGCCAGAGGGCCGCCTCGTCTGGATTATCCGCGACCTGCCTAAGGGCATAGTTATACATCCCCGGTGCATAGCCGCTTTCGGCGGAGGCTTTAAGTAGCCTTATGATTTCTTTCTGGCGGTTACCCGGTATCAAGAACCAACCCGCCCCACGGCTGTAAATTTTTGCCAGACGCAATTGGGCTGCTCCGTCGCCGGCCTCAGCGGCTTTTTCCAGCCAGCCCAATTTCTCCTCGGCATGAAACAACACCCACATGGCCTCCGTGTCGCCGTGCTCGGCGCGGGCATAGGCCAGATCCAATACTTTATCGCGCCATTCGGCGCGGCTGGTGCACGTACCGAAAAGATCACAGAGATCGCTGCTGTCGCTTAAACGCAGCATGGCAAATAAGTCGCCTTGTGCGGCGGCGGCTTCGTACCATTTTCTCGACTCCGCCGTTATATACATACTGTTTAAACGGTGTGTCTCACCCAAATAATATTGAGCTGCTTTGTCACCGGCTTCTGCGGCAATACGCAAAGGCTCGATAGCAGAAATCGTCATATATTGCTGATATAACATCAGCCCCTTATCTTTGGCAGCACGCTGGTCTGGCGTTAAATCCGCCCAGGCCAGTCCGGCAATAAAATATAGAGCAGCGATCAGCGCACGGTAATTGATCACAACCTTGGTCCTTTGTAAGTCACTATGGTTTTCTCCATTGCGCCCATATAGGGCCCCATGGGCACGTCGCGGTATTCGCAATAATTAAGCAGGCGCTGCCCCAACCGTTTAACTAGGCGTTTGTAGTTAGCTCGAACTTTACTGTCTATTTCATCTAAATCCACGCCAGCCACTCTTGCATCCATAAATCGGTTCAGGCGGAGTCGGTTCTCGCAGTAAGCAAGCCCTGCCTGGGCGGGCCGGGCGCCATCGCGGTTCATGCGAATGACGGCCTCCTCGAATCGCTGAACAGCATCCGCTTCGGTTTCTATCCAGCTCAGGCAGCGCTCGATGGCTCGCTGTTGCAAGAAGTGGTCGCTGTCAGAGAAGAGCCCCGGATGACTGCTCAAGGCCATCAGCAGCGGGCCGAGGGCATCCGCTTGCAGGCCCTGTACCCAGCTCTGCATGACGCGCTGGTGCTCTGGCAGAAGCAGAGTGCGAGCAATCGCCGCGCCTCTTCCGCCATCGGTGAGCCTGTCGTACAGCTCTTTGACGAAGGCGTAGCCGCGCACATAGAGGAAGGGCACGTCCATGGCGAGGGCGCCGGTGACGCTGAGCTGGCGGAGGTAGGCCATGGCCTCCTGGTCAACCCATTCGAGGTCTTCGTTGTTGTTGGCCTGGATTTCCTTGCGCACCAGCTCCAGCAAGGCGACGACGCTTTCGTAGCCCACTTCGAAGGCCATGAAGCCCTTGAGGCCCGCGCCCCACACCAACGCAGCGTCGACGGAGAAGAGGAAGCGCCCTTTATCCAGCCGTAACCTCACACTGCCCTTCATACCGCCGCCCACAGCAGCGACCAGTTCCATATCCAGCTTGGCCAGGGTTCTCCAGCCATTGACGGGAATTTGATTGGGGATGGGTGCGGGCTGGAGGGTGCTGGGGGGCGGAAACCAGTCGAGTTGGCCAGTGACTTTACAGCCGGCTTGGGCACCGACGAACAAGTCGAACGTAGCAAGATCGCCGGTTTTGGAGGCGACATCGATACCGGAAAAACTGGTGAGGCCGGTTCTCTGGTCCAGGGTGAGGTCACGGGCGAGCATCAAGCTGGCACCTGCAAACCCCCAGGCCTTGGCACTCAGATTGAGCGACAACTTGCCGAGGTTGAAGGTACGCGGCGTGCCGTCATAGGCCCGGTAGCTGAACTGGATCGGCTTGGCCGTACTCCGACCAGGCAACTCCAGATTGAAAAGGGTCACCTCACCCCGCCAAGCCGCAACCTCCAGGCTTGCCTGAACCTTGGTCAGTTGCAGGCCCTTGTTCCATTGGGGCCCTTCTACCTTGAGTGCTGCATGCTGGCTGAACCCGGCAGGCAACAGGCAGCGCACCAACTGTGCCTGCGGGCTGTTGTCGAAGAGCATCAGGTTCCGCAGTTGCCGGTCCTCGAAGATCATGGCCTGGAGGGTCTCTCCCCAGGCCTGCCGTTTATCCACGGCGTTCAGGCTATCGACCTTGAAGCCCAAGGCATCCAGCGCACTGAAGAAAGCATCTGGCTGAAACAGGCCGTCTTCGTCGAACCAAGGGCCCTTTTCATCGAGCGGGTGGGCGCCTTGCTGCTTCAACCAATCGCTGAAGATTGGATCGTCGTCTGCCTGCTTGGCGATGGACTTGGGGAGCGCCTTGAGGTCTTTGAGTGCAGCGCCCATGGTGCTGGCGCCTTGTTGGGCAAGGTGCTTGAGGCTGAGGTGGTTCAACGCGCGCCCCACAGCGGCACGGCTCAATTCGCGCAAGGGGATATTGCCCTTGGCCAGGCGCTCGATGGGCTTGGGCCTGTAGCTTTCAGGCTCCCAGAGGAGCAGACGGGGAGGCATCATCTCCCGCACACGCATCTCGGCGGCGGCCTTGAGGGACTCAGCCTTTTCGTTTAACTGGTGCCACTCCTTTTGCTGTGCGGTGAACAGAACACTGGGCGGTGCGGCTTTGTTGGCGGTGGCAGAGGCCCATTCGTCATGCTTTTGCTTGATGCTCTGCTCCAGCTTGAAGCGCTTATCTATCAGGCTGACGTAGTCCTGGAACTCTTTGGTGCCCTTGTAGTGGTCATCCGGGCTGAGCGCGAACTCGGGGACGGCGATGCCGCAATCGGCCAGCTCGACAACGGCGTTGATGTAGCCCGCCATCAAGCCTTCCAACTCCAGGATGTTCAGGCGGACCCCTCGCAGGGCCCTGGCATCCACTTTGCCGGTTTCCACAAGCTTCTGGTGCAGGGCCTTGTAGTCGCGCAGATGCTGCCAGGCGGTGCCGACGGTGCGGCTGCCTGGGTCGAACATCACGAAGCCATGGGCAAGGGCCTTGTCCCGCTCGGCTATGTAGCGATCCACCGCATCACGGGCTTGCAAGGCACGCGCGGTGTAGAAGACGCCATTCTCGCGCCTGTAACCCAGGGCGTCGGCACGCTGGAAGGCGATCTGATCGAGCTCGGCAACCCGCTTCTGGGCGGCCTTCAGGCGGCGCTGGCTACGAAAGAGATTGCGTTCAGCTCGCATGGCAGCCGTGCTGTCACCCTTGCTGCGGGCCCGCTCCCATTCATGGCGATACCGCACCTGTTGGGCAGTCTCGTCTTCGATGGCGGCCTGGGCCTGTTTGTAACGGGTGCGTTCATCAGTAGCGCCATCACTGAACTCGAGGAAGGAATCGGGCTTTGGTGTGAGGAAGTAATCCAGCAAGCCGGATTCGGCGATCTTGCTCATGCGCGCCGCTTTATCCGTGCCCACCGCCTGCTGCTTCAGTGTGGTGGCGGCCTCTTCCAACTGTTCGGCAACCCGCTTGGGCAGCAACCAGAAACGGCGCTGGCCGGTGATGTAGGCAATGTCGTAGTAGTGCTGACCACAACCAGGCTCGGTGTCCTTGCAGAGCACTTCATTGCCCTTGCTCACGGGGGCTTCATCGGCAGGGAAAACAATGGGGTCAGGCTTCGCTGTGCTGGCGGCCTGTGTGGACGTTCCTGTCATCTCAGATTTCCAATCGCTGTATTTTTTCGAATGCCGGAATCTGGCTAAGCAGTACCTGCATGGATTCGGGCTGTTCGCTCAGGTCGAACCGACTCAGCAAGGGCAAGAGGCGCGCCCAGTGACGGCCTTCGTCGATACCATGAGCCACCAGCAGACGCAGGTTGCTCAGCACCAGCGGCAGGTGTTCGTCAGGTATATGGCCCACGCTCTCGGCCTCCTGGCTGCGCACCCAGTACCACCCACGTAGCGCATCGACGGCGTCCAGGGCGTCGGCTTCCACGCTGAGGGGATAGGCGACCGCGGAGGCGTTCTCGCTAGCACGCTCATGGGGGCGCCAGATCCGCCAGTTCGAATCGGCTGGGTTGCCAGGGGGGGTGTAAACGCAATCCCAAGGGCCATATAGGGCGTTGGCAGGGACAGTCAGCGCCAAGGCGCAGAAGAAGGCTGGATCGTAAAAACGTGCCAGTGCATCGCCGTATGTACTGGAATGCATCCGCAGCAATTGGCGAGCGTGCGCCAAGGCGGCTTCGGGCTCGGCCCGGGAAGCCAGCAGGATGCCCGAACGGTCGGTGCGGCAAAGCGCCTCCAGCGTGGTGGCCTCACCGCTGCCCGCGTCCATCTCGACCCAAAGCGGACTGACGTCATTCAAGCCTTCGAACGGTGTGCCCTGGAAAAGGCGGACGATCCTGGGAGGCGTGGGTATCCGGTAGAGGGAAACCAATGCCTGCGGGTTTCTCACCCGATCAATCACGCCGTAGAGGGTTTCACCCCCGGCATCACCGCAGGGATCAACGGTGCAGGCCTGCGCCAGGTAGGTATTCAGCCACGTAGACATGGGCAATCCTCTCGGCGGCAGACGCCATTGGCCTGTTTACCGCAGATAGCGACAAGCGGGAGTCCTTGCAGACTCTTCCGGATGAAAGCATTCGGCAGAGCGGGGATGGTGGGGCTGCCAACCTTGGCCTTGTCTGCAGCCCAGGGAATCAGCGGGGCAAGAATCCTCAACCCTGTTCCCTCCCCGGCCGCGCCGCCCGAGTTCAGGTTGATGCTGGCGCCGCTGAAGGTGACGCCGCCGGGGTCGAGCTTGAGGAAACTGCCGCCGCCGCTGGCGGTGAGCTCCATGCCGGCGTCGATCACGACCTTGTCGCCGGCGTAGTAGTGAATCTCCTGCCCCGCTTCGATGAACTGCCCGCTGCCCAGTTGGATGTGCTGCTCGTTGCCGATGGTGAGGTGGTCGTCCTGCTTCAGTTCGGTCTTGCGGTCCTTGTGCAGGGTGTGGTGCTGCTCGCCGAGGAATTCGCTGTAGACGCTGCCTTCCACA
>NZ_LYSP01000058.1:0-32218 GCF_001728945.1 Pseudomonas sp. ENNP23 | reverse complement strand
ACTGGGGGGGCGGGTTCATCCGCGATGGCCTGCGCATCAGGGGCGCCGGCTGCACGGGTAGCCCGGGCTTCAGCCCGGGAACCCCCTGGCAGGTATGGGCGCGCGTGCCATTCCCCGGACTGAAGTCCGGGCTACGGGTGATGTGCCGGCGAGGCCACCTTGTGTGAGCGGATTCATCCGCGAAAGCCCGGCACCGCGATCTCGCGCAATGCCGGACGCAGGGTGGACCGGTACTCAGCGGTGCCGACCGGGGCTCCGATGGTGGACGTGAAAAGCGACGTCCACCCTACGGGACTGGGGGGCAGGTTCATCCGCGATGGCCTGCGCATCAGGGGCGCCGGCTGCACGGGTAGCCCGGGCTTCAGCCCGGGAACCCCCTGGCAGGTATGGGCGCACGTGCCATTCCCCGGACTGAAGTCCGGGCTACGGGTGATGTGCCGGCGAGGCCACCTTGTGTGAGCGGATTCATCCGCGAAAGCCCGGCACCGCGATCTCGCGCAATGCCGGACGCAGGGTGGACCGGTACTCAGAACGCCAGGGTGCTGGAGAGCTGCACCAGGCGCGGGTCGCCGATGGAGACGTTCCACTGGTTCACCGAGGAGCTGTAGTAGGTCTTGTCGAAGAGGTTCTTCACGTTGAGCTGGAGCTTGAGGCGCTTGTCGTTGCCCAGGGGCGTTTCGTAGCTGGCGAAGGCGTCGGCGACGGTGTAGTGGGGCAGTTCGAAGCTGTTGGCGACATCACCCTCACGGGAACCCACATAGCGACCGCCCAGGCCGGCACGCAGGCGGTCGCCGTCGAAAAGCGGGCCGAAGTCGTAGACGGCCGAGAGCGAGGCGGTACGCCGGGCGACGTTCTGCAGTTCATTGCCCTTGTAGAGCGGGTCCTTGGTCAGCTCCGCATCCAGCCACGCAAAGGTGCCGATCAGGCTGAGGTTGTCGGTGACCTGACCGGTCACATCCAGCTCGATGCCCCGTGAGCGGACTTCGCCAACCGCGCGGTTGGAGCCATCGAGTTCGGTCACCGCGACGTTCTCCTTGACGATGTCGAACAGCGCCAGGGTGCCGGTGATACGTCCCGGCATGTCCAACTTGGCGCCGATCTCCCAGCTTTTGCCTTCCTCCGGCGCCATTTCGTTCACCGATCCGGTGCCGGTCAAGGGCGCAATGGTGGAGTTGGGCTTGAACGATTCGGTGTAACCGCCGTAGAGGGACAGCTCGTCGGTCATCTTGTAGACCAGGCCGACCCTGGGCACCCAGAGCTGGCCGTCGATGTCGGTGTTCTTGGTGAACGGGCGGCCCCGGCCGGCGAGCTGGTCGTAGAGCTGGTAGCGGGCGCCGGCGATGAAGATCCACTGCTCGTTGAGGTGCACCGAGTCCTGGAAGAAGGCGGACTGGCTGACCACGCGGTCGGTCTGGTCGCTGTCGCCGGCGGCCACCGTGGTGGGCACCGGCACCTGCCCGTATACCGGGTTCCAGGGGTTGAAGCCGAGGCTGGTGGTCTGGCGAATCAGGTCCTCGCGGAAGAACTTGCGGTACTCGTGGTCCACACCCATCAGCAGGTCGTGCTGCATGCCGCCCAGTTGCACCTGGCCGTCCAGGTCGAAGGTGGCGAAGTGCTCGGTGCTCACCGCGCCCCGGGTGCCGTCCAGGCGGCGCCTGAGGGTGCCGTTGGCGTTCCGGCTCTGCACCCGCGCCTGGTAGTCGTCGTAGGTGTCGCGGTTGTAGCTGTAGGCGAAGTGGGCCTTCCAGGCCTCGTTCAGTTGGTGTTCGAGGTCGAGGATCATCAGGTCCGACCGGCCCTCGGTGACGTTGTAGGGCTCGTCCAGGCGGCGGGTGGCGGGCACCGCCAGGGGCTTGCCGTTGATGAAGACGGTGCCGCGGTCAAAGGGGGTGCTGTACTCGCGGTGCTCGAAGCTGAGGTTCACCGTGGTGTCTTCGCCGTACCAGGCGATGGAGGGGGCGAAGGTCTTGTCGCGGCTGTGGCCGAAGTTGCGCCAGTAGTCGGCGTCGTCGTAGTCGGCGATCACCCGGTAGGCCAGGCCGGAATCCCCCAGGGGGCCGGTGACGTCGAGGGTGCCGCCGCTGCCGTCCTTGCCGTCGCCGTAGGTGGAGGCGCGCGCGGTGATGGCGCGGTAGGCCTGCAGCTGCGGTTTCTTGCTGATGACGTTGATCACGCCGCCCGGGTCGAGGATGCCGTAGAGCATTGAGGACGGGCCCTTGAGCACTTCCACCCGCTCGGCGCTGGCGGTGAGGTTACGGCCCTGGATGGTGCGCATACCGTCGCGCAGGATCGAGCCGTCGCGGTTGTCGCCGAAGCCGCGCTTCATCACCGCGTCCAGGGTGCTGCCGAGGGTGTTGGCCTGGGTGATGCCGCTGACGTTGGCCAGGGCGTCGTCGAGGTTCTGTGGCTGCTGGTCCACCAGCACCTGGGCCGGGACCACGGCCACCGCCTGGGGGATGTCCAGCAGCGGGGTGTCGCTGCGGGCCAGGCGGGTGGCGGGCGGTGGCTGGTAGCTGGCGGCGCTTTCCGCCTGGCGGGTGCCGTCGACGTTCACCGCGCCCAGGTCGAGGGCGTCGGAGCTGGCCACCGGCACCAGCGTCAGGGTCCCCGGCGCTGCCTCGGTGAAGCTGAAACCGCTGCCGGCCAGCAGACGCGCCAGGGCCTGCTCGGCGCTCATCCGGCCCTTCACGCTGGGTGCATTGCGCCCTTCCGGCAGGGCCTGGGTGTAGACCACCGCCAGCCCGGTGCTGCGGGTGAAGGCGGCCAGGGCCGGGGCCAGGGGTTGCGCCTCGAGGGCGAAGACCTGCTCCTGCGCCAGCGCCGCCGGGGCCTCGGCCAGGGCCTGGGGCGCCCAGGGGGCGCTCCCGAGGGTGAGCAGGGCCGAGACCAGTCCGAGGCGCTTGAAGGCGCCGCGCTGCAACCGCGATGAGCTGTGATTCATGTAAGGCGTACCCCTGGCTGTGGCTTTTAGTTGCGAATAAATCGCATTCCATCACCCCTACACGGATGCCGAGCGGGAACACCTCACCCCTGCCCTGAAGTTTTTTCCACAGGCGGCAGGCGACGTCGGAACGACGCAGGCGGTTTTCCACAGGCCACGGCGTTGCCGTGACCGCCAGGCGGGGGAGACGCGAGAAGGAAGGGCGGCGGAACGTGGCTGACAGCTCAGCGCAGGACCATCACCCGGCCCAGCACTTCGTGGCGCTGGAAGCCGAGCACGGCGCCCAGGGCATCCACCACGGCGCGGGGGTCGTTGTTGGGGAAGCTGCCGCTGACCCGTTGCCCGGCGAGGTCGGTGTCCAGCAGCAGGATGCGGCCCGGGTAGTAGCGGCCCAGCTCGTCGAGCACGTCGGCCAGCGGCGTCTTGTAGAAGGTCAGCCGGCCCTGGCGCCAGGCCAGTTGGGCCTCGGCATCCACCGGGTAGACCTCGCCCCCGCGGCCGTCGAGGTAACGCACCTGCTGGTTGGCGGTGAGCACCTGCTGCGGGGCATCCGCCCGGGCACGGACGCCCACCCGCCCCTGCTCCACGGTGACCCGTGCGCCGCCGAGCTGCAGGCGCACGCCAAAGCGGGTGCCCAGCACGCGGGCTTCGCCACCGGCCGCCTCCACCACGAAGGGCGGCTCGCCATGGGTGACCTGGAAGTAGGCACCGCCCCGGTGCAGCACCACATGGCGCTCGTCGGCGCGGTAGTCGACGCTGAGGGCGCTGTCGGCATCCAGCACCACCCGGGAGCCGTCGGCCAGGGTGAGGGTGCGTACTTCGCCCGGCGCGGACACGTAGTCGGCGCCCAGGTCCTGCAGGCGGTCCAGCGGGTGCCAGCCACCGGCCCACACCATCAGCACCAGACTGGCGGCCATGGCCAGCACGCCGCCCCAGCGGGTGCGCCGGTGCGAGGGCACGGGACGCGGCGCCAGGTACTGGCGCAACTGGTCCGCCTCCTCCTCTGCCAGCAGCGCGGCGGCCGGCCAGGTGCGGCGCCAGAGCGCCTCGGCCTGGGCGTAGGCATCGAGATGGCGAACATCGGCGTAGAGCCAGCGCTCGAAGGCTTCGCGCTGGCCGGCATCGGGATCGTCCTGCATGCGCCCCGCCCACAGCCAGGCCGCCTGCTCGACGGCGCTCTGGCGAGGGCTGGCCGCTGGCGGCCGTTGTGGATCGGGCTTCATCAGGTCGCGCTCCCGGGCGATGGGCTGGCGGCGGGCTCCGTCAGGCTGGCCTTGCAGGCCTCCAAGGCGCGCATCATATGTTTTTCCACCGCGCTCTGGGACAGCCCCATGGCCTGGGCGATCTCGCCGTAGGTGCGGCCGTGGATGCGGTTGAGCAGGAAGATGTGCCGGGTGCGTTCGGGCAGCGCACGCAGGGCTGCCTGTACGTGGCGCAGGTCGTGGCCGGCGGCCAGGGCCGCCTCCGGGTCGGCGGGCTCCGGCAGGTGCTGCTCGGCCAGCAGGCCGGCCTCGGTACGCGAGCGCGAACCCTCGCTGCGCAGGTGGTCGATGGCCATGTTGCGCGCGCTGCGCAGCAGGTAGGTGGCGAGGTCCTCCACCTGGGCGTCGGCCCGCCGCCAGAAGCGCAGGAACAGCTCCTGCACCAGGTCCGCCGCCGTGGCCCGGCAGCGCACCCGGCGATTCACCAGCGCCTCCATGCGCGAGCGCTCGGCGAGGAAGGTGCGCAGCAGCACCTCGCGCGGCGCGGCTTTCGCGCGCTCGGCCTCGGCAAGGGTCGGCGGGAGGGGCTGGTCGGGCATGGAGAAGCCGGCGGGGCCAGGAAGGGAGCGAGATAATAATGCTTATCAAATAGACCTGACTAGGGACGCTTCCCCTGCCGCCGACCGGTGACAACCCTTAAACTGGCCGCCCCATGGACGACACGACCCCACCCCGAATGGACAAACGCCTCACTACCCTCAGCAAGTACCTCAGCTACCTCCTGCGCCACCAGCCCGGTGCCATCGGCCTGACCCTGGACCGCGAAGGCTGGGCCGACCTCGACACCCTCATCCGCCTCGCCCGCACCGCTGGCCAGGCCATCGACCGCGAGCAGGTGCTGGAGGTGGTGGCGAGCAACGACAAGAAGCGCTTCAGCCTCTCCGACGACGGTCAGCGCATCCGCGCCGCCCAGGGCCACACCGCTGCCGGCGTGGCCATCGACTACGCCGAGCAGGTGCCGCCGGAGCACCTTTTCCACGGCACCGCCTCGCGCTTCATGGACGCCATCCGCGCCGAGGGCCTGCGCCCCGGCAATCGCCACCATGTGCACCTCTCGGACCAGCGCGACACTGCCATCGCCGTCGGCACCCGCTACGGCCGACCGGTGCTGCTGCGCATCGCCGCCGCACGCATGCACCAGGCCGGGCATCGCTTCTACCGGGCGGACAACGGCGTGTGGCTGACCGATGCCGTGCCGCCTGCGTTCTTTGAGGTGGAGGAGTGAAGGGAGAGCACGTTTCGTCGGTGCTCGCCCGTGACTCCGCTGGTGGACGTGAAGAGCGACGTCCGCACTACGCAGCAGGCAGCGCTATGTGGACGAGACGGGGGTGATCCTCAGCGAGTCGCCGTTCCAGCCGTAGGGGCGGGGGTAGGGTGGACCCCGCTTCACCGGTCCACCGACGGTGCTCACCCGAGGCTCCGCTGGTGGACGTGAAATGCGACGTCCACCCTACGAGGGCAATCGGCTACACCTGCACGATCTGGTTCTTGCCGTTGCGCTTGGCGGTGTACATGGCCTCGTCGGCGCGGGTGTAGAGCTGTTCGAGGGTGTCGCCGGGGCGCAGGGTGGTGAGGCCCTGGCTGAGGGTGACGTTGAACACCTTGCCGTTGGCGCTGAACGACAGCCGCTGCACTTCGCGCTCCAGGCGCTCGGCCACTTGCAGGGCCTGGGCCGGGTCGCAGCCGGGGAACACGGCGGCGAATTCCTCGCCGCCGATGCGGCCGAAGTGGTCGACCCGCCGCAAGGCACCCGCGCCGCACCGTGCGATGCGCTGCAGCACCACGTCGCCCACCTGGTGGCCGAAGGTGTCGTTGACCTGCTTGAAGTCATCGATGTCCAGCAGCAGGAAGGCCAGGGGCCGTTGGTAACGCTCGGCGACGTCCAGCTCGCGCTGGGCGCTTTCGAAGAAGTGCCGGCGGTTGCTGGTGCCGGTCAGCACGTCGGTGGTGGCCAGGCGCTGCAGTTCGGCCTCCAGGGTCTTCTTCTCGGTGATGTCTTCGGCAATGCCCACCACCAGGGTGGTCTGCCCGGCCTGGCCCTGGCGGCTGACGAAGCACTTGTCACTGAGCCAGCGCACCTGGCCGTCGCCGCGGATGATGCGGTACTCGCGGGCCTCGATGGCGCCCTTTTCCAGCACCTGGGCGAGGCTGCTGGCGGCGTACTCGACGTCGTCGGGGTAGATGCAGTTGCGCCATTCGTTGACGTCCACCATCAGCAGCTCGGCCGGGCGGCCGAACAGGCGCTCGTAGTGGGGGCTGACGTAGACGATCTTCTGCGCCTCCCAGTCCAGTGCCCAGAGGACGGCGTTGACGCTGCCCAGCAGCACGTTGAACAGCGCCTCGCGTTCGCGCAGGCGCTCCACCTCACCCCGGCTGTGCAGCAGCGCCAGGGTGAGCTTTTCCGCCTCGCTGGGTATTTCGTCCAGGTTTTCCATCCGTCCCATAGCCTTCCTTCGCGTCCTCGATCGGGTTGAACCCGCCCATCCCGGGCAGGCGGTGCAAGGCCGAATCACACATGGCTCTGATGGCGGGTGGCGGCAAAACGGTTGAGGAGCCGGTGCAGGACGAACACCGCAAGGAGGGTGACGAAGACCGCTACGCAAACCGAACTGAGCCGATAGGCCAGGCTGAACATCATGTCGTGACTCGGCGTCAGGTATTGACCGAAAACGATGGCCAAAGTTGTCAGCGCACCGAAGCCAACCCCCTGTGCACCCTCCAATACGTGCACCCGGGCACAGAAAAACGCGGCGATCCAGTACAGCGAGGTGACGAGCGGTAGTACGTCGTAGTGGTCGTAGAGCAGCAGTTGCAGGCTGAGGGCGATGACACAGCCGAGCAGGGTTCCGAGGGCGCGGATACGCCCGGCGAAGCGGATGCCGTGCCAGTGCATCGGAAACAGCACCAGGATCGAGGCGATCTGGGCCGACAGCGAGTCCCTGAGGTCGAGGGCCTGGAAGAGCATGAAGGACAGCGTGGCGAGGCTGGCGCCGAGCACGGCCTCGTGGCGCCGGCTGGGCAGGTCCTTCTCCGGGAGGACGCGGGGTGCGCGCGGCTCGGCGTCGGGGAAGCAGTAGAACATCAGCCAGGCGATCAGCACCGTGAGGCCGGCGGCCACCAGGTTGCTGGCCACCAGGTCGTAGAGGTGGGTGTCTGGGTAGCTGGCGAAGTGCAGTTGCATGGAGAGGAACACGCAGCCCAGGGCGCCGAACAGGAACAGCGGGCCGCGCGCCATGAGGGCGAAGCGCCAGAGGAAGGCGAGGAATACCAGGGGCACGATGAGCAGCGGGCGGTCGCCGAACAGGCCGTAGATGACCAGCGTCTCCAGGCTCACCAGCACCGCCTGGGCGAGGAACTGGCGGATCAGGTGGGCGTTGAGGGTGGGCAGCAGGCCGAGCAGCAGCATGGGGTAGACGCAGAAGAACGAGCCGTTGTCCCAGTTCATCAGCTTGCAGACGAACAGCCCGAGGGTGCCGCCGCAGGCCAGGCGCAGGCACTGGCGCAGGCCGTTTTCGTCGAGGGCGCGCTTCATTGTCGGACTCAGTAGATGTAGTGGAGCCAGGCGATGAGGCGGATCTGCGCGCGGCCCAGGGCGCTGGCCAGCGGCGAGGCATGGGGGTAGAGCTGCACCGTGGCCTTGGCGCCGCTGGGCAGGGGCGCCTCGGGCGCCCGCTCCAGCACCACATGCAGGCGCTGGCGCTGGGCGTCGCGGACCCAGCGGTCGGAGCTGGCGGGAGCGGCCAGGTCGCCGTTGGCATCGAGCTGGCCCTCGCGCACGCCGGCGTCGATGGCGCTGACCCGGGCCGGGAAGATGTGCCCCGGCCAGGCGTCGAAGACCACGGCGGCGGCATCGCCCGGGCCGACGTAGCGCAGGGCCTTTTCGCGGAAGTCGGCGCTGATGTCCACCTCGTCGGCCACCAGGGCCGCCACCGGGGTGCCGGCGGCGACGTAGGCGCCCGGCGAGAGCTGCAGGTTGCTGACCACCCCGGCGCGCTCGGCGCGGACCTCGGTGTAGGCCAGTTGCAGGCGGGCCTGCTCCAGCTGGTTGCGGGCCTGGCGCAGGCGCAGGTTGTCGGCGCCTGCGGTGCCCCGGCGAGCCTCCTGCTCGCGGACGTGTGCCTGAGCGGCGAGGACGTCGGCGCGGGCGGCGCTGCGGCGCGACTCGGTCTGTTCGTAGAGCTGGCGGGAGACGTGCTGGGTCTGCACCAGGCGTGCAAGACGGTCGGTCTCGCGCTCCAGCTCGCGGGCGGTCACCTTGGCGGCATGCAGCGAGGCCCGGGCGGCGGCCAGGCCGGCATCCAGCTCGGCGTTGTCCCGCGCGGCCGCCTCCACGGCCAGCTCGGCGGCAGCCACGGCGAGGCGATAGGGCTCGGGGTCGAGGCGGAACAGCACCTGGCCGGCCTCCACATGGCGGTTGTTGACCACCGCCACGTCCAGCACCTGGCCGCCGACGCGGGGCGCCAGGCGCACCACCGGGCGGGTCAGTTGGGCCTGGGGCGTGACGGGCATCCACAGGTCGGCGGCAAGGAAGTAGGCGAACAGCAGGACGAAGGCGACGATGGCGGTGCGGACCCGGCGCGCGAAGCGTTGATCGGGGGTCATGGATTACCTCTGGCGGCGCTGGACGAACAGGCCGCAAGGCCACGGAACGGGCCGGAAGGCGGCACACCAGCGAAATGGGAAACAGTTCGGCACGGCAGTATATTGGGCCGCTTTTCCCTGATAATCAGCGCCCCCAGAGAAGCAGCCTTGCGCGAGGAGTAACAATGGACACCCTGAACAGCATGCGTGTGTTCGTTCGCGTCATCGAGACCGGCAGCTTCACCGCCGCCGCCCAGGCCCTGGACCTGTCCACCGCCCAGGTGTCGCGCCTGGTGTCGGAGCTGGAGCAGCAGCTGCAGGCCCGGTTGCTGCACCGCACCACGCGGCGCCTGGGGCTGACGGAAGTGGGCGAGCGTTACCTGCAGCGCTGCCGCTCGATCCTCGACGAGGTGGACCAGGCCGCCGCCGAGGCGCGCGGGGCGCACCTCAAGCCCAGCGGCCGCCTGCGGGTGCACACCATGACCGGCCTCGGCCTGCAGCACGTCACCGGGCTGGTGGCCCGCTACAGCGCGCTGTACCCGGAGGTGGTGGTGGAGTTGACGCTGTCGCAGCGCAACCCCGACCCCATCGAGGACGGCCAGGACGTGGTGCTGACCTTCGCCCGCGAGCTGCCGGACTCCCAGCGCATCGCCCAGTCCCTGGGGCAGATGTACAGCGTGCTCTGCGCCTCGCCCGACTACCTGGCCCGCCACGGCGTGCCCACTGGTCCGGCGGACCTGCGCCGGCACCGCTACCTGCGCCTGCTGGACCCGCTCTACCAGGACAACTGGACCCTGAGCGACGAGCACGGCGAATACGACGTGCTGCCGGCGGAGGCCTTCCAGGTGAACGTGGCCGAGTCCCTGGCGCGGGCGGCCCAGGCCGGCATGGGCTTCTGCCTGCTGCCCTCCTTCGTCGCCTGCCAGCCGTTACGCGAAGGCAGCCTGCTGCGGCTGCTGCCGGAACACCGCCTGCGCGAGCGCAACATCTATGCGATCTACCCGTCGCGGCATTTCATCGACGCGAAGATCCGCACCTGGGTGGACTTCCTCAAGGCCGAACTGCCGCCGCTGTTCGCCCAGGACGACGCGGTGCTGGACGACCCTCGGCACTGGGCGCGACCGAGCTCATTGTTGCGCTAGAAGCAATTGTGATTCACCTGCCTGGCGGTTTTTCGGGGTGGGGCCGACGCCTAAGATGGCCCCCGTTCCCAGATGCATCCCGCCGAGGATCACGCCATGCAGCGCAATCTCCTTGTTACTGCCAGCTTCGCCGCTTTCGCCCTGTCCTTCGCCCAGTTCTCCTTCGCTGAAGAGTCCTCTGCCTTTGTTGCGCGAAATGCGCAGTATCAGCAGCGCGCCATCGAGGCCGCTCATGAGCACGCCGTCGCCCGGCAAGGCGCCGAGCAACCAGCCGACACCGCCCAGGACAGTTGAGTGACCGCGTCTCCTTCCTTCCCTGACCTCCTGACACCGGGTATCCGCTCCTAACCCGCCCGGTGTCCTGTTCCAGCCGCCCCTCCCCGGGCGGTTTTTTTTGCGCGCTCGTTGGGTGGACGGCTGGGTGGCGTGATGCGCGGGCATGAAAAAGGCCGGCATGTGCCGGCCTTTCCGTAACCCGCTGGACCTCAGGCAGTCGCCGGGCGCAGCGAGTAGGTCTTGAGCTGCTCGGCGAAGTCCCGCAGGGACTGGATGCCGCTGGCCTCGGCCTCGTGTACCCACTGCTTGATGGCTTCGAGCATCTCGTGGCCGTTGGCGCTGGTCTTGGCCCAGATGTGCTGCAGGGCCAGGCGCTTCTCGTAGATGGTGCGCAGGGCCTGGCTCTGCTCCAGCATGGCGGCGATGCGGGCGTGGTGGCCGTCGTCCAGCAGGCTGGTCTCGCGGGAGAGCAGGCGCTTGGCGCGGCGGAACAGGTGGCGGACCGACTCGTCGGCCTTGGCCAGCTCCTGCTTCACCAGCGGGGCGATCACCAGGCGGCGGTATTGGGCCATGATCTGGAAGCGGTTGTTGAGGATGGCCATGGCGGTGTCCATGTCCAGGTTGCCCTTGCCGGCGACCTGGTGGGCGATGGGCGCCACGCGCTGCACCTTGGCCAGGCCGAACAGGCTGAACAGCTTGATCCAGGCCCAGCCCAGGTCGAACTCCCACTTCTTCACCGAGAGCTTGGCGGAGTTGGGGTAGGTGTGGTGGTTGTTGTGCAGCTCTTCGCCGCCGATGAGGATGCCCCAGGGCACTAGGTTGGTAGCGGCGTCGCGGCATTCGAAGTTGCGGTAGCCGATGGCGTGGCCGAGGCCATTGATGACGCCGGCGGCCCAGACGGGGATCCACATCATCTGTACGGCCCAGACGGTCATGCCGGCGACGCCGAACAGCGCCAGGTCGATGATCGCCATCAGGGTCACGCCGCCGATGGGGTAGCGCGAGTAGACGTTGCGTTCGAGCCAGTCATCGGGGCAGTTCTTGCCGTAGATGCGCAGGGTCTCCTCGTTGCGGGCCTCTTCACGGTAGAGTTCCGCACCGCGCCGCAACACGGTGGCAAGGCCCTTGTGCACGGGGCTGTGGGGATCGTCCGCGGTTTCGCACTTGGCGTGGTGCTTGCGGTGGATGGCCGTCCATTCACGGGTGTTCATGGCGGTGGTCAGCCACAGCCAGAACCGGAAGAAGTGCTTGAGGGCCGGGTGGAGTTCGAGGGAACGATGGGCGGAGTAGCGATGCAGGTAGACCGTGACGCTGACGATGGTGATGTGGGTCATCACCAGGGTGACTGCCACGAGCTGCCAGGCCGACAGGTCGAGAAAACCGTTGTACCACATGGGGTGCATAACCTCGGGGGAAGAAGGAACGAGATCTGCCCGCGATGATTTGTCGGACAAACGGCCCCATTATCCCCATGCTTCGTGAGAAAACCATCCTGTTCTTTAGATAAGAAAGAGATGAATGCGCGTTCATCTATAATGCGCAACCGATCACAAATCCGACACGGCCCCGACCCCCCCATGAGAGCCCGATTCAGCGCCATGCGCGTGGTGCTGCCCTATTTCCTGCTGTCCTGCCTGTGGGTCATCTTCAGTGATCGCCTGCTGCGCCAGCTACCGCTCGGCGATGCCCAGCGCGACCTGCTGCAATCGGCGAAGGGCCTGTTCTTCGTGCTGCTCAGCAGCGCTTTCCTCTATCTGCTGATCTGCCTGTACCTGCG
Organism: Pseudomonas sp. ENNP23; assembly: GCF_001728945.1. Taxonomy (NCBI): domain Bacteria; kingdom Pseudomonadati; phylum Pseudomonadota; class Gammaproteobacteria; order Pseudomonadales; family Pseudomonadaceae; genus Pseudomonas; species Pseudomonas sp. ENNP23. The sequence continues at coordinate 20,239 of NZ_LYSP01000058.1, read as the reverse complement.
CCGCCTGAGGGCCTACCTGCAGGCGCGCCGGGAGCAGGACGCCAGTCTGCGCCAGGCGGCGGCGGTGTTCGACAGCACCCAGGAAGGGGTGCTGGTCACCGATGCGGAGCAGCGCATCGTCCACGTCAACCGGGCCTTCGCCCGCATCACCGGCTACAGCGAGGAGGAGGTGATCGGCCGCACGCCGATGCTCTTCAAGTCCGGCCGGCACGATGGCGCGTTCTACCAGTCGATGTGGAGTGCCCTGGCCAACCGCAACGAGTGGAGCGGGGAGATCTGGAACCGCCGGCGCAACGGCGAGACCTACCCGCTGTGGCAGAACATCCGCGCCATCCACGACGAGGACGGGGCACTGACCCACTACGTGGCGGTGTTCTCCGACATCAGCGCCATCAAGCGCTCGCAGAACGAGCTGGACTTCCTCGCCCACCACGACCCGCTGACCGGCCTGCCCAACCGTCTGCTGTTCACCGAGCGCGTGGAGCACGCCCTGGAGCGGGCCCGCCGGGAAGGCCGCGAGGGGATCGTGGTGCTGCTGGACCTGGACCACTTCAAACACATCAACGAAAGCCTTGGCCACAACGTCGGCGACCAGTTGCTCAAGGCCGTGGGCGAGCGCCTGGGCCCGCTGGCCGAGGGCGGCATGACCCTGGCCCGATTGGGGGGCGACGAGTTCGGCCTGCTGGCCGAACGGTGCAGCGCCGAGCAGGCAGCCGACCTCGCCGGGCGCATCCAGCAGCGCCTGGAGGCGCCCTTCGAATCCGGGGGCCGCGCCCTGTTCATGAGCGCCAGCCTGGGCATCACCCGCTTTCCCGACGATGCCGCCAATGTCGAGCAGGTGCTGCGCAACGCCGATTCGGCCCTGTTCAAGGCCAAGAGCGCGGGCCGCGAGACCTTCGCCTTCTACAGCCACGACCTCACCGAGCAGGCCCGCCAGCGGGTGGAGCTGGTCAGCGCCCTGCGTCAGGCCCTGGAGCAGGACGAGCTGCGGGTCTACTACCAGCCCATCCACGCCCTGACCACCGGCCGCCTGCTGGGGGCCGAGGCCCTGGTGCGCTGGGAGCACCCGCAACGCGGGCTGGTGCCGCCTGGCGAGTTCCTCCCGGTGGCCGAGGAAAGCGGCCTGGTGGGCGCCATCGATGCCTGGGTGCTGGAGCGCGCCTGCCGTCAGATGCAGAGCTGGAGCGAGCGCGGCCTGACCCTGTCGTTCATGTCGGTGAACGTATCCTGCCGCCTGTTCAACCACGGCGAGCTGGACACCCGTGTCGCCCGCGTGCTCAGGGAAACCGGCCTGGAGCCGGCGCGCCTGGAGCTGGAAATCACCGAAAGCGCGGTGATGGAAGATCCGGACACCGCCCTGGAGCTACTCCAGCGCCTCTGCGCCCTGGGCGTGCGCCTGGCCATCGATGACTTCGGTACGGGCTATTCCTCCCTGCAGCGCCTCAAGCGCCTGCCGGTGCAGAAACTGAAGATCGACCAGAGCTTCGTGCGCAACCTGCCCCAGGACCAGGACGACATGGCCATCGCCCGCGCGGTGACTGCCCTCGGCCACAGCCTGGGCCTGCAGGTACTGGCCGAAGGCATCGAGCGCCAGGAGCAGATCGAGACGCTGCTGGGTCTGGGCTGCGACCAGGGCCAGGGCTACCTGTTCAACCGCCCGCGCCCTGCGGCGGAGCTGGAAGCGGAGTGGTACCAGGTGACTCACCCGCAGGAGCACCCGGAGCAGATTCCGCTGATCTGACGCCAACCTGCAAGAAGGTTATATAAAAATTCTTAAATAGTATTTTTAAGAATATTCACGCCTTGCTTAAATGCGCCCACGCCGCGCGAACAACCCTGTTCATCGACGCGGGGCCTCTTATCAAGGAGCACGATCATGAGCGCAACCCTCCGTAGCATCGACGGGCAGGACGAGGCCAGCATCCTGCGCGAAATCCAGAATGCACTGAACGGCCTGCGGTTCGGTGCCGTCGAGATCACCGTCCACAACGGGCAGGTGGTCCAGATCGAACGCAAGGAAAAATTCCGCCTGCAGCAACCGGCCAAGCACGGTTGAGACACGCGCCCGACTGGACATCCGGAGGGCTGCCGCTCGGCCGTGCCCAATGACAACACCCTCGCCGACACGACCGAATTCTGAGGAGCCTCCATGTCCATCCGCCGTTTCGCCCTGGCCAGCTTGGCCGGTGCCCTGCTTTCCACCCTGGTGGTCGGCCCTGTGGCCGCCGCGACCGAACTGCTCAACGTCTCCTACGACCCGACCCGTGAGCTGTACCAGGCCTACAACGCTGCCTTCGCCAAGCACTGGAAAGCCCAGGGTGGCGAAGACGTGAAGATCCAGCAATCCCACGGTGGCTCGGGCAAGCAGGCCCGTGCGGTGATCGACGGCCTCAAGGCCGACGTGGTGACCCTGGCGCTGGCCGGCGACATCGACGAGCTTCAGAGGCTGGGCAAGCTGATCCCCGAGAACTGGCAGGCGCGCCTGCCGGACAACAGCACCCCCTACACCTCGACCATTGTGTTCCTGGTGCGCAAGGGCAACCCCAAGGGCATCAAGGACTGGGGCGACCTGACCAAAGAAGGCGTGGAAGTCATCACCCCGAATCCGAAGACCTCCGGCGGCGCCCGCTGGAACTTCCTGGCCGCATGGGCCTGGGCCAAGAAGCAGTACGGCAGCGACGCCAAGGCCCAGGAATACGTGCAGACCCTGTACAAGCACGTGCCGGTTCTCGACACTGGCGCCCGCGGTTCGACCATCACCTTTGTCAACAACAACATCGGCGACGTGTTGCTGGCCTGGGAGAACGAAGCCTTCCTGGCCCTCAAGGAGCAGGGTGGCGAGAACTTCGAGATCATCGCGCCCAGCCTGTCGATCCTCGCCGAGCCACCGGTTTCCGTGGTCGACAAGAACGTCGACAAGAAGGGCACCCGCAAGGTCGCCGAAGCCTACCTGCAGTACCTGTACAGCGAGGAAGGCCAGCGCATCGCCGCGCAGAACTTCTACCGCCCGCGCAACGCGAAGGTCGCTGCCGAGTTCGCCAACCAGTTCCCGAAACTGGAGCTGGTCACCGTGGACAAGGACTTCAACGGCTGGAAGGAAGCGCAACCGAAGTTCTTCAACGACGGCGGCATCTTCGACCAGATCTACCAGGCGCAATGACGCGCCGCTGAAGCAGAAACAAGGGCGGGTTCCAGTTCCGCCCGGACAAGGGGAAGCGCGAGCTTCCCTTTGCCGTGCCCGGGCCAGCGACGGCCGGCATCGGGCTTGAGCGTTCCAACGCAGAAAAAGGACAGATGATGTCTCGACGTATCTCCCCCGTCATACCCGGCTTCGGGCTGACGCTGGGCTACACGCTGGTGTACCTCAGCCTGCTGGTGCTGATCCCGCTGGGTGCCATGTTCCTTCGGACCTTCGACCTGAGCTGGCCCCAGTTCTGGGGCATCGTCAGTTCACCCCGGGTGCTGGCCGCCTTGAAGCTGAGCTTCGGCGCCGCGCTGGCCGCCGCCGTGATCAACGGCCTGATCGGCACCCTGCTGGCCTGGGTGCTGGTGCGCTACGACTTCCCCGGGCGCAAGATCATCGACGCGATGATCGACCTGCCCTTCGCCCTGCCCACCGCCGTCGCCGGCATCGCCCTCACCGCGCTGTATGCGCCGGCCGGCCTGGTCGGCCAGTTCGCCACCGACCTGGGCTTCAAGATCGCTTACACCCCGCTGGGCATCACCCTGGCGCTGACCTTCGTCACCCTGCCCTTCGTGGTGCGCACGGTGCAGCCGGTGCTGGCCGACATCCCCCGCGAGGTGGAAGAAGCCGCCGCCTGCCTGGGTGCGAGGCCCCTGCAGGTGTTCCGCCACGTCCTCCTGCCGGCGCTGCTGCCGGCCTGGCTGACCGGTTTCGCCCTGGCCTTCGCCCGGGGCGTGGGCGAGTACGGCTCGGTGATCTTCATCGCCGGCAACATGCCGATGAAGACCGAGATCCTGCCGCTGCTGATCATGGTCAAGCTGGACCAGTACGACTACGCCGGCGCCACCGCCATCGGCGTGCTGATGCTGGTGGTCTCCTTCATCCTGCTGCTGCTGATCAACCTGCTGCAGCGCCGCATCGAAACCCCCTGAGGAGGCCGCCATGCGTTCCGCTACCCTGACCGCCACCTCCGCCAACGCTGCCCGCCGTGGCAACGTCTGGGGTCGTCGCGCGCTGATCGCCGCCGCCTGGCTGGTGTTCGCGCTGTTCCTGCTGCTGCCGCTGTACATCGTGCTGAGCGAGGCGCTGAAGCAGGGCTTCGGCACCTTCTTCGAAGCCATCCTCGAACCGGACGCCCTCTCCGCCCTGAAGCTGACGCTGATCGCCGTGGGTATCTCCGTGCCGCTGAACCTGGTGTTCGGCGTGGCCGCCGCCTGGTGCGTGAGCAAGTTCGAGTTCCGTGGCAAGAGCATCCTGGTCACCCTGATCGACCTGCCCTTCTCCGTCTCCCCGGTGATCGCCGGCCTGATCTACATCCTGCTGTTCGGCGCCCAGGGCTACTTCGGCGAATGGCTGAGCGAGCATGACATCCAGATCGTCTTCGCCCTGCCCGGCATCGTCCTGGCCACCGTCTTCGTCACCGTGCCCTTCGTCGCCCGCGAGCTGATCCCGCTGATGCAGGAACAGGGCACCCAGGAAGAGGAAGCCGCGCGCCTGCTGGGCGCCAACGGCTGGCAGATGTTCTGGCACGTGACCCTGCCCAACATCAAATGGGGCCTGATCTACGGCGTGGTGCTGTGCACCGCCCGCGCCATGGGCGAGTTCGGCGCGGTGTCGGTGGTGTCCGGCCACATCCGTGGCGTCACCAACACCCTGCCCCTGCACGTCGAGATTCTCTACAACGAGTACAACCACGTCGCCGCGTTCAGCGTCGCCAGCCTGCTGCTGGTCCTGGCGCTGTTCATCCTGCTGCTCAAGCAGTGGAGCGAAGCCCGTCTGTCCCGCCTGCGTCACGCCGACGCGGAGGAGTAACCCATGTCCATCGAAATCCGTAACGTCAGCAAGAACTTCAACGCCTTCCGCGCGCTGAACGCCATCAACCTGGACATCCACAGCGGCGAGCTGGTCGCCCTGCTCGGCCCGTCCGGCTGCGGCAAGACCACCCTGCTGCGCATCATCGCCGGCCTGGAGACCCCGGACGCCGGCAACATCGTGTTCCACGGCGAGGACGTCTCCCAGCACGACGTGCGTGATCGCAACGTCGGCTTCGTGTTCCAGCACTACGCCCTGTTCCGCCACATGAGCGTGTTCGACAACGTCGCCTTCGGCCTGCGCATGAAACCCAAGGGCGAACGCCCCAGCGAGCCGGAGATCGCCGAGAAGGTCCACGAGCTGCTGAACATGGTGCAGTTGGACTGGCTCGCCGACCGCTACCCGGAGCAACTCTCCGGCGGCCAGCGCCAACGCATCGCCCTGGCCCGTGCCCTGGCAGTGAAGCCGAAGATCCTGCTGCTGGATGAACCCTTCGGTGCCCTCGACGCCAAGGTGCGCAAGGAGCTGCGCCGCTGGCTGGCGCGCCTGCACGAGGAGATCAACCTGACCTCCGTGTTCGTCACCCACGACCAGGAAGAAGCCATGGAAGTGGCCGACCGCATCGTGGTGATGAACAAGGGTGTGATCGAGCAGATCGGCGCGCCGGGCGAGGTCTATGAGAACCCGGCGAGCGATTTCGTCTACCACTTCCTCGGCGACTCCAACCGCCTCCATCTCGGCAGTGACGAGCACGTGCTGTTCCGCCCCCACGAGGTGTCCCTGTCGCGCCAGGCGGTGGACGAACACCGCGCGGCCGAAGTACGCGACATCCGCCCGCTGGGCGCCATCACCCGCGTCACCCTGAAGGTGGACGGGCAGGACGAGCTGATCGAGGCCGAAGTGGTCAAGGACCACGACAGCCTGGCGGGCCTGGCCCGCGGCGAGACGCTGTTCTTCAAGCCCAAGGCCTGGCAGGCCGTGTCCTCGCTCTGAGCCGGTGTCGAACACGCCCCTCCGCGGAGGGGCGTGCTCATGGGCGCGAGACCGTGGGTACAGGCCCCCGCCCTTTCGTGGAAGCAAATTCATTCGCGATAAACCGCGCGCAACGGGCTGCCGAGGGGGTTATCCACAGACCGCCTCGGCCGAGCGCTTCAGCCCCAGGTATTGCAACTCGGCGAACGGCACCGACGCCAGTGTCTGGGCGATGACGAAGACCTGCCACTTCCCCGCCGACCCGGAGAGCGCCGAGCGCCTGCGCCAACTGGTTCGACCGTCGGAATGAACGCCCCGCCGGCACCAAATCACTCTTTCGGGTAATTCCGTCCATCCCGCGTCGCAGTAGGCTGTGCGCGCACCGGGCGGGCTCCATGGGCCCGTCCTTCGTCTGCTCACAACAACAAGAAAAGGAGCACGCCGGGATGCTTTCACACGCTCTATCACGCGCTTTCATCGGACTGCTGCTGGGCCTTGCCGGTGCAGGGATGGCCCTGGCCGCCGAGCTGGCCCCCATCGATCAGGTCCAGGTCCACGCCTGCCGCGCCACCAGCAGCCTGCTGCTGTACCGGGGCGAAGGTTTCCAGGAGACCCACAAGGCCCGCTTCGAGGCTGACCTCAAGGCTCTGGATGCCGCCTTCCAGGCGGTGCCGCAGCCCAGCGACGGGCTTGGGCAGAAGTACCGCGCCCTTGTTACCCAACTGCAGCAGGGTGTTTCCTACGGCCACAGCGAGGAGGACGTGCCCTGGCGCTTCCCTCAGGAGCTGGCCAAGTCCCTGCGCGACCTGCTGATCGCCGCTCGCGCCACCCCCGGCAACACCCCCCAGGGCGAGTTGCCGGCCAAGGTCGAATACCTCGCGGTGCAGTACCTCAGCCGCGCCTACATCGGCACCTTCGAGATTGCCCGGGAGAACGGCGATACCTACATCGGCCAGGACGAGCGCACCCTGCTGCCGGCCATCGACGCCCAGCTCCAGCCCCTGGACAAGGCGGACCCGGTGGTGGGCAAGCTGAAGACCCGGTGGGGCTTCCTCAAGGCCGCGCTGGCTGACATGAACAGCCAGAGCAACACCCTGGTCAGCGCCTCCGGTCGCCCCTACGCACCGATGATGGTGGACCGCCATGCGCGCTCCATGAGCACCCAGTTGCTGGCGACAGGCGGATGAGGATCGGGGGGCAGCGTGGGTTATCCACAGTTGGGCCTGCGCCCAATCGCGGATGAGTCCGCTTCCGCAGGGGCATAGGGGTGGGCCGGGCGTAGGGTGGACGTCGCTTTTTACGTCCACCACTGGCCTGGCGGGTGGCACCGTTGGTGGACCGGTGAAGCGTGGTCCACCCTACGAAAGCCACGGCGCGGGTTATCCACAGTCGGGCCTGTGCCCAATCGCGGATGAGTCCGCTTCCGCAGGGGCACGGGGGTGGGCCGGGCGTAGGGTGGACGTCGCTTTTTACGTCCACCACTGGCCTGGCGGATGGCGCCGTTGGTGCACCGATGAAGCGTGGTCCGCCCTACGAAAGCCACGGCGCGGGTTATCCACAGAGCGGCTCAGGCGGTGGCCTTTTTCTCGCGGATGCAGGTGGGGCCGGAGCGTTCCTCGATGGCGCGCTCCACCTCCTTGCGCAGGCCGAGCATGAAGCCCAGTTCCGCCACCACGAACAGCGGGCCCACCACCAGTCCCATCAGGTCGTCGACGAAGGCGGGCTTGCGGCCCTCGTAGTAGTGGCCGATGAACTGGATGACCCAACCGATGAAGAACAGCCCCAGCCCGGCGCCCAGCCACACGGCGGTGGACTGCACCGCCAGGTGCTGACCGGCCCAGAGGCTGAGGCCGAGCAGCGCGGCCATCATCACGCCGAAACGCGCATCGAGGCGGAAGTAGAACAGCACGGCGGCCAGGGCCACGACGCTGGCGGGCGACAGCCACAGGCCGGCGACGGGCAGGCCCGGGCGGGACAGCAGCACGGCCACGGCGACCACGATCATGGGAATGCCGATGAAGTGGCTGAAGATGTTGCGCCGGTCACGGTGGTAGTCGGCGTACTGGCTCAGGTGGTCGATGAGGGTTTTCATTGTTGTCTCCTCGGGTTCGGGCAGTGCGTCGATAATGGCGCCTGCACTGGCCTATCCTCTGTCAACTAGCCGACAAACCCCAGCCCGCCATGCCCGAACGTTCCGACTGTCACCAACGCCTGCTCGCCGGCCACTGGTTCGCCAGCCTGCCGGAGGCCTTCCGCGAGGCCCTGCTGGGTGCCGCCCGCCCGCTGGAGCTGGCGGCGGGGCAGCGGCTGTTCCGCCGCGGCGATCCCCCCTGCGGCCTGTACGCGGTGCTGGGCGGAGCGATCCGCGTGGGGGGCAGCACGGAGAACGGCAAGGAGGCGCTTCTGGCACTGGTGGAGCCGCCCCACTGGTTCGGCGAGATCTGCCTGTTCGACGGCCAGCCGCGCACCCACGACGCCTTTGCAGAAGGCCCCAGCCAGCTGCTCAACGTGCCCCAGGCGGCGCTGCTGCGCCTGCTGGAACAGCACCCGGCCCGCTGGCGCGACATGGCCCTGCTGATGAGTCAGAAGCTGCGCCTGGCGTTCATCGCCCTGGAAGAGATGAGCCTGTTGCCTGCACCCCAGCGCCTGACCCGGCGCCTGTTGCTGATCGCCGAGGGCTACGGCGAGGCGGACGGCCAGCGCCGGGTGATCCACCTGGCCCAGGAGCAACTGGCGCAGATGCTGGCCATTTCCCGGCAGACCACCAACCAGATCCTCAAGGAGCTGGAGGCCCTGGGCCTGGTGCGCCTCACCTACGGCGGTATCGAGCTGCTGGATCTGGACGGCTTGCGCCAGCGCGCGGCCGGCGGGCGCTGAACGGCTCAAGAGTCACTGCGGCGAGGCGATAAGCTGAGAACCTGTCCTCTCTGTTCCCGGAGTCCTTATGTTCAGTGGGAAATGGCGTCAACGCAGTGAAGAACTCGAAAGCCAGGTCAACCAGCTGACCCGCGAGAACCAGCAACTACGCGAGGAACTGGAGGCCCTTCGCCGCCAGGGCCAGGCCCGCCATACGGAGGCGGAGAGCGTGCTGGCACAGCACCAGCTCCACGGCGAGCTGCACGGCAAGCTGGGGCTGTTCGCCGACTCCCTGTCGGACACCCGCGACAGTGTGGTTGCCCAGGCCGAACAACTGCAGGTGGAGGTGGAAAAGCTGCAGCGCCACCAGGGGGTGTTCCAGGAAACCTCCAGCCTGCTGGGTGGTTTCTCTGGCGCCCTGGCCTCCATGGCCGAACAGGGCGTGAGCAGTGTGGAGAGCGTCAACCTGCTACGCCAGCGGGTGGAGGAGATCAGCCGCATCGTCGACCTGATCAAGGCGATTTCCGACCAGACCAACCTGCTGGCCCTTAACGCCGCCATCGAGGCCGCACGGGCCGGTGAGCAGGGTCGTGGCTTCGCCGTGGTGGCCGATGAAGTGCGCGCCCTCGCCGGGCGTACCAGCCAGGCGACCCAGGAAATCAGCCAGTTGGTGGACAGCATCAACCAGGAAACCGGCCGCGCCAGCCAGGCCATCGGCAGCCTGTCCAGCGAGTCGACGCGCCTGTCGGAGAACGTGTCCAACTCGGCACAGACGCTGGATGAAATGGTGCAGTTGGGCGAACACATGAACCGCTTCATCGAGGGCATCGCCCTCAGCGCCTTCACCGAGGCGATGAAGCTGGACCACCTGCTGTTCAAGCTGGGGGTCTACCAGCACCTGTTCAAGGGCGAACACCACGCCAACCTCAGCGACCACCAGCATTGCCGGCTGGGCCAGTGGTACCAGTCTTCGGCGATCCAGGCACGGTACGGCTCGCTGCGTGCCTTCCAGGCGCTCGCCGCGCCCCATGCACGGGTCCATCAGGCGGCGCGAAGCGCGCTGGACGAACTGCCTGAGAACAACCACCGGGCCCTGCTGCAGGCGGTGAACGACATGGAGGGCAGCAGCCAGGAGGTGAACCGCCTGCTGGGCGAACTGGCCCACCAGGTGCGCTGACTGAGGTGCAGCGTCTGGGCGATGCCTTGTCCACAGCGTGTACTTTCGCTGGGCATGCCGGTGGCCTGGTCGGACACCACCCTGGCGGTGATGCAGGCTGTGGATATCGCGGTGGTGGTGTTGGTGGGCCCCACTGCCTGCACTTCGTCAGCTCCAACATGCACTGCAACGGCGACGTGGAGCCGGGCAACGTGATCCAGCAGACCCAGGTGCTCAATCCCTGATGGCTGTGGCCGCTGCAGGCGTTGTGCTTCAACTTCGGCAGCCCCCATGCGCTCCACCATTTCGTGGTGAAGGAGCCCTCTACATCCGCCAGATGACCGCGCCGGTGGCCCACCGGGTGATGCGCCGGATGGGGGTGCGCTTCAACGACTTCGGCACCTTCGCCCGCGCCAACCGCTGGCGCGCCCGCGAACAGGAACGCCCGCTCCAGACCCACACGGCCTGAACGTCCGCCCCAACCTTGGATGGGCCGCCGTGCGCCCCGTCCGCACGTACTATCGCTGCCCGCTGGCCGAGCCCCTCGACCTGCTTCCTGCCCCCGTGAACGACAAGAGGTAACGGCATGAAAACCTGGATCTGCGTGGTCTGCGGCCTGATCTACGACGAAGCCAAGGGCTGGCCCGAGGAAGGCATCCCGGCCGGCACGGCCTGGGGTGATGTGCCGGAGGACTGGGTCTGCCCGGATTGCGGCGTGGGCAAGGCCGACTTCGACATGCAGGAAATCTGACCCGTCCAGGGTGCTTCTAAAAGAACCGGGCGAGGTCGTCAGCGCCCCCGGCGCTACGGCGTGCCGGGGTGTTCAAGCCGCACGCCCCGGCTGCCCCTGATGCACATCGCCACCGGCCGCAACTGCACGAGCCGGAACGCTTCGAGGCGTACCTGGATGCGGCCTTCCGCGCGATTTGGCAGGACTTGATGACCTCAGGTGCCGGCGGCCGTGCTGGAAGGGGCCAGCTTCACCCCGGCAGCCAAGGAGGCCCTCAGCCTACATGAGGCGGGCGGGCAGGCGATCCAGCAGCGAGGGGTCGAGGCGCAGCAGGCGGGCGGAGCGCTCGTCCAGAAGGTCACGTGGGGCGGCGTTGGCGGGCAGGCGCAGGAGGCCGGCGCAGAGGTTCATGGTCAGCGCCTCGCGGGAGAACACGCCGCTTCCCAGGCCGTAGAAGGCCGCCACCAGCTCGCGCAGGCCGAAGGGCAGGCGCCAGCGGATGCGCAGCGCGGAGCCGAAGCTGGCGGCACGCTTGCGCACCACCGTTTCCAGGGCGTCGTCCTCCAGAGTGCCGCCGGCGTCCTGCCAGTCCTGCAGGCTGCGCAGCAGGGCCAGCTCGCCCATGTTGTGCAGCAGGCCGGCGGTGTAGCAGAGCTCGGCATCCAGGTCGAGTTCGCTGGCCATCCAGTAGCCCAGTTCGGCGCTGCGCTGGGCCTCGCGCCAGGCGATGTCGGCCAGCTCGGCCAGGCGCGGGTCGCGCAGCCGGGCGTTGCGTTCCAGGGCCATGCCGAGCACGAGGTTGAGCACACGGGTCACGCCCAGGCGCTGCAGGGCCTGGGTGAGGGTCTGGCAGGGCGTGCCCAGGTGCTGGGCGGCGCTGTTGGCGGCGGCGATCAGCCGGGCGGTGATCTGCGGGTCGCGGGAGAAGACTTCGTCGAGGTCACGCAGGTCGAGGTCGCTGGCCTGCAGGCAGCGGCTGACAGCGTCGCGCACGTCGCTGAGCAGGGGGGCGCCCTGCCCTTCCTCGCGCACGCTGTCGAGGTATTCCCCCAGGGTGGCGACCAGCAGCGGCGCGGCCGGTTCGCGGCCTTCGCCGGCGGGCAGCAGGCTGGACAGGCGCTGGCGCAAGCTCTCGGCATTGAAGGGCTTGCCCAGGTAGGCGGACGGCGCCAGGGGCAGCACGGCACGCACGCTGCCGGCATCCACCCGGGCGCTGATGAGCACGAACGGCAGCATGGGGGTGCGCGGGTGGCGACGCAGCTGGCGCAGCAGCTCCAGGCCGCCGCCGCCCTGCAGTTCACCGTCGGCGATCACCAGATCGGGCAGGCGGCGCTTGCAACGTGCGAGGGCGGTGGGCGCGTCGGCGACGTGGACGAGGTTGGCGTCGGCGCGGACATCCAGCACCAGTTGGGCGAGCAGGTCGGCCGTCCACGGGTCTGCCTCGGCAATCAGAACTTCCGGAACCTTGGCGTGGGCGGTCATGGGTTACCTCGGGACTGCAGCGGGCAAGCCGTAGGGGGAGTGCGACGGAGTTGGCAAAAAAGAAGGCGACAAGTCTAAAGCGCCGATGAAGGGCTGAGTAGTGGCCCGATGACATATTGACCGATTGGTTGAAATCTGCTTGACCCGGGACAAAAAAAGACCCGCCGAAGCGGGTCTCAAGTACGCCTGGCTGGTGAGCCTCAGGCGAGTTCGTCGAAGCACTCGGCGACGATGGCCAGGCCCTTGTCGAGCTGGGCATCGGGGATGGTCACCGGCATCAGGAAGCGGATCACGTTGTAGTAGGTGCCGCAGGACAGCAGGATCAGGCCCTTGTCGCGCGCCTTGGCGACGATCTTGCCGACCAGCTCGGCAGCCGGCTTGCTCTCGTCGCCGCCTTCGAACAGTTCGATGGCGACCATGGAGCCGAGGCCGCGGACGTCGCCGATGACCTTGTGCTTGGCCTGGATTTCACGCAGGCCAGCCTTGAGGCGTTCGCCCACGGCCTGGCTGCGCTCCAGCAGTTTCTCTTCGTCGAACACCTTGAGCACGGCCAGGGCCGCGGCGCAGGCGATCGGGCTGCCGGCGTAGGTGCCACCCAGGCCGCCGGGAGCGATGGCGTCCATGATCTCGGCCTTGCCGCACACGCCGGAGATGGGGAAGCCGCCGCCGACGGATTTGGCGAAGGTGGTCAGGTCCGGGGTGATGCCCAGTTGCTCAGTGGCGAAAAAGGTGCCGGTACGGCCGGCGCCGGTCTGCACTTCGTCAGCGATCAGCAGGATGCCATGCTGGTCGCACAGGGCGCGCAGGCGCTGCATGAAGGCCTTGGAGTTGACGTAGAAGCCACCTTCGCCCTGGACCGGCTCGATGATGATTGCGGCGATGTCCTGGGGCTGGGCGTCGTTCTTGAAGATGCGCTCGATGCTGGCGATGGAGTCGTCTTCGCTCACGCCGTGCAGTTCGCACGGAGCCAGGGCACGGAACACGCCACCGGGCATCAGACCCATGCCGGCGGAGTACGGAACCACCTTGCCGGTCAGGGACAGGGTCATCATGGTGCGGCCGTGGTAGGCGCCAGTGAAGGCGATGACGCCGGCACGGCCGGTGGCGGCGCGGGCGATCTTGACGGCGTTCTCGACGGCTTCGGAGCCGGAGGTGACCAGCAGGGTCTTCTTGGCGAAATCACCCGGTACGCGCTTGGCGATCTCTTCGCAGAGCTCGATGTAGGGTTCGTAGGCCAGCACCTGGAAGCAGGTGTGGGACAGCTTGGTCAGTTGCTCCTGGACAGCGGCGATCACCTTCGGGTGCAGGTGGCCGGTGTTCAGTACGGCGATGCCGCCGGCGAAGTCGATGTACTCGCGGCCTTCCACGTCCCAGACGGTGGCGTTCTCGGCGCGCTCGGCGACGACCGGGTGGATCTGGCCCACGCCACGGGGAACGGCGGCGGCACGGCGTTGCAGCAGGGATTCGTTGGTCTTGCTCATGGGTTCCTCACGGCCGCTCATCGGGCGGCGCAGTCTCAAGGATGAATACCTCCGGTGGGCGCTTGCGCAGCATTCGATGATCGACTGCGCAGGCCCGCCGGAGGTTCGTCGGTTCAGGTTGTGGAGCTGGGGCGCCGCGCGCTCTTTCGCGCCTTGCCCCGTCTTTGCATCAGGTTCAGATCCCGCCGAGGCAGAGGTATTTGATTTCCAGGTAGTCTTCGATGCCGTACTTGGAGCCTTCGCGACCCAGGCCGGAAGCCTTGATGCCGCCGAAGGGCGCCACTTCGTTGGAGATCAGGCCGGTGTTGATGCCCACCATGCCGTATTCCAGCGCCTCGGCCACGCGGAACACGCGGCCCAGGTCACGGGCGTAGAAGTAGGAGGCCAGGCCGAACTCGGTGTCGTTGGACATGGCGATGACTTCGGCCTCGTCCTTGAAGCGGAACAGCGGGGCCAGCGGGCCGAAGGTCTCTTCCTTGGCGACGGCGGCATTCTTCGGTACGTCGACCAGGATGGTCGGCTCGAAGAAGGTGCCACCCAGGGCATGGGGCTTGCCGCCGGAAACGACCTTGGCGCCTTTGCTGACGGCGTCCTGGATGTGCTCCTGGACCTTGGCCACGGCCTTCTCGTCGATCAGCGGGCCGGTGGTGATGCCCTCTTCCAGGCCGTTGCCGATGTTGAGCTTGGCCACGGCAGCCTTGAGCTTCTCGACGAAGGCGTCATACACGCCGTCCTGCACGTACAGGCGGTTGGCACAGACGCAGGTCTGGCCATTGTTGCGGTACTTGGAAATCAGTGCACCTTCGACGGCGGCATCCAGGTCGGCATCGTCGAAGACGATGAAGGGGGCGTTGCCACCCAGCTCCAGGGACACCTTCTTGATGTCCTGGGCGCATTCGGCCATCAGTTGGCGACCGATCTCGGTGGAGCCGGTGAAGGACAGCTTGCGCACGGTGGGGTTGCTGGTCAGCTCGCTGCCCACTTCACCGGCGCTGCCGGTGACGACGCTGAACACGCCTTTGGGAATGCCGGCGCGCTCGGCCAGTTCGGCCAGGGCGAGAGCGGAATACGGGGTCTGGGAGGCGGGCTTGAGCACCATGGTGCAACCGGCAGCCAGGGCCGGGCCGGCCTTGCGGGTGATCATCGCAGCGGGGAAGTTCCACGGGGTGATGGCCGCGGTCACGCCGATGGGCTGCTTGATGACGATCAGGCGCTTGTCCGGCTGGTGGCCGGGGATGACGTCGCCGTAGATGCGCTTGGCTTCTTCGGCGAACCATTCGATGAAGGAGGCGGCGTAGGCGATCTCGCCCTTGGCTTCGGCCAGCGGCTTGCCCTGCTCCAGGGTCATCAGACGGCCCAGGTCGTCCTGGTTGGCCATGATCAGCTCGAACCAGCGACGCAGCTTGGCCGCACGCTCCTTGGCGGTAAGGGCACGCCAGGCCGGCAGAGCACGTTCGGCAGCTTCGATGGCACGGCGGGTTTCGGCAGCGCCCATCTTCGGAACGGTACCCAGGATCTCACCCGTGGCCGGGTTGTTGACCTTGATGGTCTGGCCGCTGTCAGCGTCCAGCCAGGCCCCGTCGATGTAGGCTTTCTGGCGGAACAGCGTGGCATCTTTCAATTGCATCTCTGTCTCCTTCGCACCGGTTACAAGGAGCCGGGGTCCGTTGTTTTTGTTCGGCCAACCCCAGGATTGGCCAGGAAAGGAAGTCGATTGCAACAGCCGGGCTTGGCAGTGCAAGGGGCGTTTGAAATCTCAAACGAATGCTAGGGCCAGAGGGTTCAAAGGGCAATACTACGTTCGATAAAACAGACAAAAAAATGAGTGCCCACAAGGTTTTGCTGTGCAAAATCCATTACGAGCAGGGCTTGCGTTCAATATTCAGAACATTTCACGCAAAATGGACTCCTGCGCCACGTGCAGGTATGATTGCGCGCTCTCAAGCATCCGTAGCTCAGCTGGATAGAGTACTGCCCTCCGAAGGCAGGGGTCGTGGGTTCGAATCCCGCCGGATGCGCCAGACAACGAAAGGCCCTCTGGAGAAATTCAGGGGGCCTTTGTGTTTCTGCCGCCCTAGTGGCACCTGCCCATCCGTCACGGCAGCCCGATCCCCGCGAAGCGGGCCGCCCGCAGGGCGAGCCAGAGGACGGTGACGTCTTCGGTGCTGTCCAGGGAACGGCCCGTGATCGCTTCGATACGCCGCATGCGATACACCAGGGTCTGCTTGTGGATATGCAGGCGCCGGGCGGTTGCCTGCCAGGAGCGGTTCTCTTCCAGAAAGACCTGCAGGCTGTGCAGCAGCGGCGCACCTTGGGCTCGCTCCTGTTCCAGCAATGGGCCGAGCGTCTGCCGCGCAGTGCCCTCGGCTTCATTCAGGGAGCGGGGCAGCCAGGGCGCCCCCGGCCCCAGGGTGGCATAGAGGCTCAGGGGCTGCCGGGGACTGGCATGCGCAAGTGCGAGACGTGCTTCGCAAAGCGCGTCGGCAAATCGCTCGGGCCGGTCCACCGGATTGCTCGCTCCCAGCTCTGCGCCCAACTCGGCCTGTAGTTCGCTAATCCGTTCAGCGGGTTGAAGCAGGACGATCTCATGGCCCTGGATCCGAAGCAGTCCGTGCTGGCCCCAGCGCTGCAGAATGCCCTCCCTGTCTGGAGCGCCTTCGAGGGGCATCCGAGCAATGCACAGGTGCAACGCCGTGAGTGGCAAGCCTGGCATGAGGGCCTGCAGGCGCTGCTCGGCTTGATGGGGCGCTGCCCGCCCGTTCAGCAGGTCATCCAGAAGTTCGGAACCCAGGCGCAGCCGACGCTCGCTCTCGACACGCACGCGCTCGAGTTCGACTCCCACAATCGCGAGCAGGTGATGCAGCAGCGCGTAGTCGGGCAAATCGCCGGCGCGGACGACCAACAGGCAGTCGGGCTCCGACGGCAGGGCCATGCCCAGCATCTCGCCATCGGGATGGGGATAACGCTGCAGCATGGGCAAGAGCCCCGTGCGCCCCTCAGCACGCGTTTGCCTGATGGCCAGTCGGGCGCTTTCGGCAAGGGCTGGCAAGGCTTCATCCCAAGGCGCAAGGGTGCGGCTGTCGATCAGGTGAAGTGCCGCTGCGACGTCCTTTTCCAGCCGGGACAGGAGTGGCGCCAGCCCGAGGCCACCAAGGCTCAAGCGGGCGGTTTCGTAGATGCGCTGGAGCGCCAGGTGCCGTTCGCGCTCGATGCTGCGTCCGGCATCGGCGATGGCCCGGGTAACTGCGGCAAAGGGGACACCGTACTCGGTAAAGACAAGCGGAAAGCCCAGCTGATCCGCGGCGTCGCACAGCGCTGCAAGGTCAGGTGGCGCCTGCATGTCTTCTCCTATCATCAGGCCGGCCTCCATGAGTCGTTGGACGTAGCGACGCTGCTCCGAGGGAGTGGTGGGGATACCGAGACCTGTAGTCATGAGCAGGTCTCCCTCCCCGAGCCATTCGGTGGGATCGGGGAGTTCGCAGACGTGGGCCCAGCGAACGGGTCGATCAAGACCGGCAGCTCCGCTCACCAGTCGCGAGCGAAGTGCCGGTAGGGCGAGGAGCTCTCGCAGGGTGAAGGGCATGTCCAGATTGCTCCAGGGTTGAGCGACCAGTGTAATCGCCAGGGGCCCTGGTTAGGACCTCACCAGCTGGCCGGCAACATGCCGAGTGCGGAGGCGATGGCGTAGATGCCACTCGCGGCGAAGATGAGGATGATCGCGATCTGGATCATGGGATGGGCATACCAGCCGCAGGTGAATGCCGGCGCCTGGTCACCGGAGCGGCGCGCGGCATTGAGCAGCAGGATCGGGATGATGCCCATCAACACCCCGCCGAAGGTGCCAGCGAAATAGAGGGCGTTGACGAAGCCACCGATACCGGAGTAGGCCAGCAGGAAAGGCGGTACGGAAACCAGGGCGAGAACGAGGAGACGCTTGCGCCGGTTGCGCTCGCTGCCCAGGCGGAAATGGTCGAAGAAGTTGGTGAACAGGCAGCCACCCAGTCCCCAGTAGGACGTCAGCATGGCCAGCAAGGCGAAGGTGTTGGCGGTGTAGTAGGCCCACTGCCCCAGGGATCTGCCCCAACTGAGCGTGGCCACTTCGCTGAGGTTTTCGGGCCCGACCAGGGTGATCACGGACGCGGGTATCGCGGCGACCAGGATAAAGGTGAGGACCATGCCGATGATGATCAGCCGTGGGAGTTGCCTGGGCGTCGTGAGGTTACCGCGCACCAGTTCAGGCACTAGGAACTGAGCGCCAAAGACGAATACGGCGAGGTTGAAGATCGGGACGACGTACTGCCAGTCACTCCGCCACAGGTAGGCGATGCGGGTGTCCGCATGAGTAAGGGTGGCCGCGATCAGTACGCAAACGATCAGCACCATGCCGGCACTGATGAGCTTTTCTCCGATGCCAAGGGCCTTGAGACCGAGGTAGAGAACCAGCACGGAGGGGAGGAAGAACACGAGACTGCCCATCTCGCGAGTCAGGCCGTACTGGCCGAAGAAGTCGGCCATGATGTTGCCGCTGCCGCTCATGTAGGCGACCAGTGCGCCATAGCTGTTGGCGGCGACAGCAAGAAAGATCAGCCAGCCTCCGAACGTGCCCAGGTAGCGCCGCGCGAGGCCGCTGAGCTGATTGTTGCCTCGCGTGCGCAGGCAGGCTTCTGCGACGTAGAGCATGGTGATGATGCAGAAGAAACAGGTGATGGCGAGGCAGGCGAGCAACGGCAGGTAGCCGACCTTGCGGGCGGCGTAGGCCATGCTAAGCACGCCTGCGCCGATATTGGTGCCGATGATGATGGCGACGGTCTCGAGCGAGCCCAGGGCATGGGCTTCGAGGCCGGACTCCGTTTCGATTCGTTGGTTGATACCCATTTGTTATGTCCTCTTTTATTGGGATCAGGGGGGAGTGAAGCGGCCTCTCGGGTGCAGCACGCTGCGGGATACAGCCCTTCAGCCTTTATCCTCCAGGCCGGCGGGGGCGAAGCGGGCGAGGAAGCGATCGAGGCGGGCAGGTTCATCCCCCTTCAGCTCTGCGTGCTCCTTCCGCATAACGGCATTGCGCACCAGGGAACCGCCGATGTAGCGCAGGGGCTCAGGGGGGAACCGGCGACAGCGACGCTCCACCAGCGGGCAGCGACTCCAGGCATCGTCTCGCCCCAGGGCCAGGCTGGCGAGGATGCGGCCGCCGAGGCGGCTGGGGCCGACGCCATTGCCGCTCCAGCCGATGCCGTAGTGGATGTTGGTATGCCCGGCGAGCCGGCCGAATACGGGCAGGCTGTCGTAGGTACGGTCGATCGGGCCGGACCAGCGGTGAGTAATGCCGACGTCGTTGAGCATGGGATAGGTACGGCGCAGATCGGCCTCGGTGAGGCGAAGACTGGGCGGGTGATCGCCGAAGGTGGCGTCAATCCGTGAACCATATGCGAGGGCTCCGGTACCCTTGCCGAATGCGATGCGACCGTCGTGGGTGGTTCGGTAGTAGTCAACCATCAACTGGGAGTCGGTAATGGCCTCGCCGCCGGTCCAGCCGATCTCGGCCAGTCGATGGGGAATCGCCTCGGTGACGACGATGGAGCTGTTGACGGGCACTATCGCACTGGCGAGTTCGGGCAATGCTGCTGCCCAGGCGTTGGTGGCAAGCACGACGCGGACCGCCCGGATACAGGCACTGGCTGTGCTCACCTCCACGGGCTCGCCGGGGCTGATGGCGGTCACTCCGGTGTGCTCGTGGATCTCCACACCATTCGCCAGCGCTACCCGTCGCATTCCGCTTACCAGCAGAGCCGGCTGAACGGTGGCGTTGCTGCGTTCGAAGACCCCCGCCAGATGCACGCGGGAGCCTGTTCGCCGGGCCACCTCATCGGCATCGATCCGCTCGAATGGACTCACACCCAACCGTTCACAGGCAACCAGCGTCGCATTCCAGGTATCTAGGTGTCGTGGAGTGGTGGCGGTCCATAACCAACCTGCCTGCCGGTAATGGGCGTCGATCTGGTGCTCCTCGCAGAACTCCCCGAGTTCGGAAATGGCACGCTCGGCCTGTTCACCCAGGAAGCGTGCCTGGTTGGCGTCGCAGAAGCTCAGGAGGGTTCCGATCTTGGGCCACCAAGACATGACGAATCCCCCGTTGCGTCCGGATGCACCGCCGCCACAGACATCCTGTTCGAGCAGCATGACGCGCGCGTGGGGCTCCATTTGCTTGATGGAAAGGGCTGTCCAAAGTCCGACGAAGCCGCCACCGATGATGAGGACATCGACCTTGTGCTTGCCAGTCAGAGGAGCGGCCGGGCTCCCGCCATGCTCGATGGACTCCATCCAATAGCTGGCCTTGAGGGGAGGGGTAATCGTTAGCTTCATGTCGAAGGACCAGACTCGAAGGGTAAGTCGAGCCAGTCTCAAGGGGGTGCGCCCAAGTAACAATCAGGCGTTCTTAGGAAATTTCACGCCCTGTTTGTTCGATGGTATGAAGCCACTGCGGCCAGACGGGTGTGCCGTAAAGGGAGGAGAGTCGGAAACACTTGAAGCGGGACTGGGAATATTTTAAGCAGACTTTTCTTTCACGC
>NZ_LYSP01000057.1:0-32438 GCF_001728945.1 Pseudomonas sp. ENNP23 | reverse complement strand
CGACTGGAAAAGGGACTCGCCCGGGAGGGCGAAACAAGAAACACCAGCAGAACTCGATAATCAGCTGGACCTTCTAGAAGTAGTCTCCTCACCCCAAAAGCACCGAGCCCCTCGCAGGCCCCGCCCCCCTTTCTCTACACCCGCTCAGGGCTTCGCCACCCACGGCTTCGGCCGCTCATACGCCCCCAGGTCACAGCGCGCCACACCATCACCATCCCCGTCACGCGGGCGCTTGGAACCGCGCTGGTCACGGGCGGTGCAGGTGCCGATGCCGGCATCCACCGCCGGGCTGTGCGGGCGCAGGGCGTGGGTCTGGGTGCGTCCGTTGTTGTCCGCCAGCGGGTAGAGGACCTGGGTCATCACGTCGGCCTGCTCCACATAGAGCTCGCCCGTGCAGTTGCCCGGACCGGTGCCAAGCAGCAGGCCGATGGCCTTGTACTGCGCCTGGGCGCCCCGGTTGTCGCAGTTCATCGGGGTCGCCAGGTCCTCGTCGAGGTTGCCGGCGATGATGCTGTTGCGCAGGGTCACCTTGCCGAGGTTGATCAGGCCGTAGCCACCGCTGTTGTTGGCGACGGTCACGTTCACCAGCAGCGCTTGCGGCGGCGTGCCCCCCATCTGGTACTGGCCATTGTTGAAGGTTCCCTGCCCGTAGTAGGGCTGGCGGTTGCCACTGAGGGTGGCGTTGGCCAGGGTCAGTACGCCGTCGTTGCCGATGGCCGAGCCGAAGCTGGCTTCGTTGCCGGTGAAGGTGGTGCGCGCCACGTCGGCGCGGCCCTTGTTGTAGAGCCCGCCGCCGAAGCCGGCGTCATCATCGTCGCTGGCGCGGTTGCCGAGCAGGGTGCTGTCGCGCAGCAGCAGGTCGCCGTCGTTGTACAGGCCACCGCCGAGGCCGTAGTGCCCTTCGCCGGCCCCCGCCCAATTGTTGGCGAACAGCGAGCGGTGCACCTCCAGCCGCCCGTGGTTGGCCACGCCACCGCCGTTGCCGGGCTGGAAGGCGGCCGTGGAGCGGTTGCCGCTCACTTCCACCTGGCGCAGCACCACCTCGCCGTGATTCTCCAGGGCGCCACCGTAGGTGGAGCTGTGGCCACCGGTGAGGCGCAGGCGCTCCAGCACCACGCGGGCCCCGGCGAACACTTCGATCAGCCGGTCGTTGGCCTCGGGGCTGCCGCTGATGACGGTGCGGCTGGGGCCCTGGCCGACGAGGGTGAGGGAGTCGCGGATGTCGAGGTCGCCGTTGAGGTTGTCGTCCTCGTCCAGCACGTCACCCTCCTCGTCGCGCCCGGCGGGCAGGCTGAGGCGGTAGGTTTCGGCCTGGAGGATGATGCGGTCCGGCCCCGGCAGCGCGTTGGCGGCGGAGATCGCGTCGCGCAGGGAGCAGTGGGCATCGCAGACGCCGTCGTAGCGGTCGTCGGTCTGGTTGACGATGAAGTCGGCAGCGCCGGCCGGCAGGCCGAGAAAGGCAAGGGACAGTGCGGCGCAAGGGGCGCCGAGGCGAGAGGCGATACGTGGCATGTGCATGACCCGTCCTGAGTGTCGTGGACAGGGCGCGGCCGCCGTTCGAGGTGAGCGTCCAGGCCCTGCCGGTTCCAAGGGGTGCGGATACGACCGGGCCTCCGCAGGTGCCGCCCGAATGCGGCAGGGTGATCGACCGGCGCAACGCGCCTGGGGTTCAGCGCGCCGGACGAAAGGTCATCCGCAGCCTGGACACCCCGTGGCAGAGCGGCCGCCTCCGGCAGGCACCACGGGCAGACGCCCACGCCGCCAGGGGTGAAACGCGACCTTCGGCGGGTTGAACCCCTTGGGCGACTTGGTCAGAATCGCCGCCTTTCGAAAAACCGAGCCGCACCGAACATGAAGAACACGCTCAGCCTGATCGCCCTCTGCATCGCCGCCTCCACTTCGGCCCTGGCCGATGACCAGTCCACCGCCAAGGGCTTCGTGGAAGACAGCCACCTCGACGTGCTGCTGCGCAATGCGTACATGAGCCGCGACTACAAGCACCACAACAAGGACAAGATGGAGTGGGGCCAGGGCGTCATCGGCACCTTCACCTCGGGCTTCACCCAGGGCACCGTGGGCGTGGGCGTTGATGCCTTCGGCCTCTACGGCCTGCGCCTGGATGGCGGCAAGGGCCGTGTCGGCGCGGCCGGCATCGACTTCTTCAAGCCCGGCGACAGCGGCCACGCCCAGGACGACATCGCCCGTGGCGGTGCGGCGGTCAAGGCGCGCTTCTCCAACACCGTGGTGAAGTTCGGCGACCAGATGCCCGCCCTGCCGGTGCTGAGCTATGACGATTCGCGCCTGCTGCCGGAGAGCTACACCGGCACCCTGATCACCTCCAAGGAGATCAAGGGCCTGGAGCTGAACGCCGGCCACTTCACCGCCGAGGCCCGCAAGAGTGCCGAAGGCCGTGACAGCGGCGGTCTCAAGCGCATCGACGTGCTGGGCGGCAGCTACCGCTTCAACGATCAGTTCAGCGCCTCGCTGTACGGCTCCGACGTGGAAGACGTGCTGAAGAAGCAGTACGTGAACCTGAACTACGTCTACCCGATCGCCAAGGACCGCTCCCTGACCCTGGACTTCAACGGCTACCGCACCCGCCTGGACAAGGACTTCGCCAAGGACGACAACCGCACCAACCGCATCTGGAGCCTGGCGGCCACCTACGCCATGGGCGCGCACGCCTTCACCCTCGCCCACCAGCGCAGCAGCGGTGACATCGGCTACCTCTACGGCGGCTACCAGAGTGCCGACTACATCGGCGACGGCGGCACCACCATCTGGCTGGCCAACTCCTACTGGTCGGACTTCAACGGCAAGGACGAGAACTCCTGGCAGGTGGCCTACGGCCTGGACTTCGCCGAGTACGGCATCCCCGGCCTGAGCTACCGCGTGGCCTACGTGCGCGGCGACAACATCGACGCCGGCCAGGCCGGCCGTGGCCAGGAGCGCGAGATCTTCAACCAGGTGCAATACCTGGTGCAGGAGGGCCCGGCCAAGGACCTCAAGCTGAAGCTGCGCGGTTCGATGCTGCGGGCGTCCAACAACGTCAACAGCTATGTGGACGATGGCAACGAGGTGCGGGTGTTCGTGGAGTACCCGATCCGGGTGTTCTGATTCCCGTCCCGTTCCGAAAGGCCCCGTCGTGAAAGCGCCGGGGCTTTTGTTTGTCTCCACCTCAGCTCAGGTCGCGGCTGAGCAAGCTCGCGGTCAAGCCGATAATCGAGCTTCGCGGATATTTTTTGTTTCGCCCCCTCGGGCGAATCCCTTTTCCAGTCGCTGGATCGCCAGCCCGGTGAAAAGGAATCAGAAAACTTGCCCCTGCATCCGAACTAGGCGTCCCCGCCCGACTACGTCGGGTCCCCTCACTCCATCGTCGTTACTCGCTCCGCTCGCCCTTCGGGCCAGCCTTCGGCTGTTACTTCGCTTCGCTGCGTTTCACGACGATTCCGCTTGGCCTCCTGAAGGGGCGCTGTCCCCGCCTTACCCCACGATCCGGCCAATGCATTCCGAGTGCGCTTCATCTCTGGATGAGCAAGCGAAGGATTTATCCCCTGAAAAGGCCCTTGAGCAAAAAGCCAGCCAGGCCTCAACGTTTCGAGCACGGCAAGTACACCGTCGAACGGTTCACATAAACGCCCGGTGCTGCCCATCCGCTGACTAATGGCCTGGCGCCATCAAGCCGATCCGGGCACCATGCGCACCCGGCGGCGATACCGCCCTGGACAGTCGTACCGAAAAGGATTGGCAGTGAAGACGTACACGCGCATGGCCGCCCTGCTGGCGGTGGCCCTGGTGGCAGGGGGCTGCTCCACCCGCACCTATTTCAAGCTCCCGGACGATACCCGGGTTTCCGTCTACGAACGCGCCGAGCAGTACCCGCAAGGCATGGTCACCACCCGGCCGTTCTTCTGGACCGCCAGCGGTGGCATCCCCTACAAGCTCACCCGCGCCGACGGGGCGCCGGTGCAGCAGGGCAAGCTGCGGGCGCGCTTCCGCGTGGCGTCGATCTTCTGGCCGCCGTTCGCGATCATCTACTGGCCCATGGGCTTCGGCCAGCGCTGCTATGACCTGACCTCCACCGAGCCGCAACAGTGCACGCGGGGCGACATGGTCCAACTGAAACGTGACGAGCGCCTGAAGGACTGAGGCAGGAACCCGCACCCGTCATCTGTCGGCGGGTGTCTCAAGGAGGATTTCGTGATGAACCGACGCGGCATCCTGCCGCTGCTGGTGGGCCTGCTGCTCTGCGCCCTGACCCCGGCCCAGGCTGCCGGGGAGGCCCGAGCCATCGAACAGGCCAAGGCTGCGGCCCATGCCTGGCTGGCGGTGGCCGACCGTGAGGACTACATCCGCACCTGGCAGCAGGCGGCCAGCGTGCTGCGCCGCAGCACCAGCCGTTACGAGTGGGTGACCCTGGCGGTGGACCTGCGCTCGCCCCTGGGGGCGCTCAAGCAGCGCGAGCTGCAGGGCGCCAGCTACGCCACGCAGTTGCCGGGCCTGCCGGACGGGGAATACGTGATCCTGCAGTACCGCAGCGACTTCGAGCACCGGGACGGCGCGACGGAGACGGTGACGCCGATGCGCGACAGCGACGGCCAGTGGCGGGTGGTGAGCTACTTCGTGGATTGACCCCGCGCCCGACGGGCGCGAGGTCCTGGCGGGTCAGAGCACGAACGTGGCAACGGCGGCGCCGATGCCCAGCACGGCGATGACGATGCCGCCGATCAGCACCAGACGCCCCTTGGCATCCTCATTGGCCGCTACCGAGGCTGCCGCTTCGGCGGGAGCCGGGGCCACGGCGCGCAGGGGGTTGGCCGATGCCGGCTGGCTCACCTCGCGGGCGGCCGCCGGGGCCGGCTTGGGCAGGTCGACCACGCGCACGAACTGGGTGGCGTCCTCGTCGGCCGCCTGGCGCACGTCCACCTTGGGCCCGATCACCAGCAGCGTCACCGAGGCCATGCGCACCTGGTCGCCGGGGGTGAGCACGGCGGTGCCGACCTTCTGCTGGTTGACGTAGACGCCATTGGCGGACGCCAGGTCCTTGATCTCCAGCACGTCGTCCTTGAGGAAGAACTCGGCGTGCCGGCGGGACAGCTCCAGGTCGCTGAAGCACAGCTCGCACTTCACCGAACGACCAAAGGTCATGGAGCCGGTGACGTGGTACTTGCGCCCTTCGTTCTCGCCCTTGATCACCTGCAGGAACCAGCGCGCGGTGGGCGCGGCCTTGGGCTTGACCTTGGCCGGGTCGACCAGCACCAGTTCGACGGCGCCGATCTTCACACGGTCCTCGGAACGCAACTGGTAGCGGGCGCCGATGCGCTCGCCGTTGACCAGGGTGCCGTTGCGGGTGCCGCAGTCGGAGAGGTAGTAGTGGCCGTGGTCCTGACGGATTTCGGCGTGGAAGGGGCTGACGTCCGCTTCGTTCAGTACCAGGTGGTTGCGTTCGTCCTGGCCGATGGTGAAGCGCTCGTCCGCCAGCCAGATGGGTTCCTGGCGGTTGTCCGCGAAGTGAATCCTGAGCATGTCCGAAGTCCTTGATTTACGTTGCGCCAAGCCGATTGCCCGGCTGACCTGTTCCCGCGCATCAATCGAAGATGCGATTCCACAAACGCTTGACCGGGTTGCCACTCTGCTGCTGCCGGGCCGTCTGGCCAGAGGCGCGGGCCTGGGCCCTGCGCACGCGCTGGGCATGACCGGCCTGCAGGGCCAGCAGGGGTTCGTCCAGCGGGCGGACCTTGAGCCCGGCCTCGATGAACTGCTGGGCCAGGGCGAACTCGCGGTGCCCGTAGGCTTCGTCGGCAAGCCGGGCGAAGCGCGCGGCAACGCGGTCGAGCCCCTGCTCGGCGCGGGCCTCGTCCGGGTTCAGGGCCAGTGCCTGGCGGTAGTGGTAGACCGCGCTGTCGTCCTCGGGTTGCACCAGGCGGTCCTCGGCCAGGCGCGCATCGCCCTGGGCCAGAGCGGCCTCGATGCGGGCCTGCTTCACGCGGGCAAGGCCATCGCGGGCCTGGGCGTTGTCGGGTTCGCGGGCGAGTGCGCGGTTGAAGAAGTCTTCGGCGCTGTCTCCGGCCGGGCTGGCCAGTTGGCCGGCGGCCAGGCGCTGTTCGCCCTGGGCCAGGAGGTCGCGGATCTGCTTCTGCTTGACCAGGTGCAGGCCAACGGCGGAGCCGATCCCCAGCAGCAGCACGCCAAGCAGTGCCCATCCCCAGGCGGGCAGGCGACGGGCCGAGGCAGCAGCCGGCACGGGCTGACGCGGGGACGTGCGCGCGGGGCCGGCCCCCTTGGCGAGGTCGGGGGTGCGGGTGACGCGGGTGTGGTCCTGCTCGTTCTCGTTCAGTTCGGCGAGGCTGGCCAGCAGCACGCGGCAGTCGGCGAAACGCTCTTCCGGGTCCTTGGCGAGCATGCGGTCCACCAGGAACTGGTAGGGCTCCAGGGCGCCGGCCAGGCGCGGCGGCTCCATCTGTACGTGGTTGAGCACGGTCTGGGTGTAGCTGGTGCCACGGAACGGGTTGGTGCCGATGAGCAGCTCGAGGAAGATCACGCCCAGGCTGTAGATGTCGCTGCGCGGGTCCAGGGGCAGGCACTGGGCCTGCTCCGGGCTGCTGTAGGCGGGGCTGCCGACGGCGACGTCATGCTGGGTGAGGTCGCTGTCCAGGGCCAGCTCCTTGGCGATGCCGAAGTCGCTGAGCACGGCGGTGCCGTCCTCCCGGAAGAGGATGTTGGCCGGCTTGATGTCGCGGTGGATCATGCCCTTGTCGTGCACCACCACCAGGGCGCTGGCGATCTGCCGGATGAGGGTCAGCGCGCGCTGGGGCTCGAAGCGCTCGCCCCGGTGCTGGGCCAGGTCGCCACCGGCGACGAACTCCATGGCGATGTAGGGGCGGCCATCGGCGAGCCGACCGATGTCGTGGATGGTGATGATCGCGGGGTGGTGCAGCGAGGCCACCAGGTGCGCTTCCTTGATGAAGCGCTTGGCGAAGGCTTCATCATCCAGGCGTTGCAGGACCTTGATCGCCACCTGGCGGTGCAGGGATTCCTGGGTGGCGAGGTAGACCTCGGCCATGCCGCCACGGCCCAGCCGGCCCTGCACGCTGTAGCCGGGTATCTCCAACAAGCTGTCGTTCATAGGGAAGGAAGGTGCGCTTATCGCTGTTTTCGGGAGCCGAACCATCGGCTGAGGAAGCCGCGTGGCGGGGCCTCCGGTGGAGCAGACTCCGGTGCCGGCAGGCCCAGCACGATACAGGAGATATTGTCCCTGCCGCCATGGCAATTGGCTAGCTCGACCAGCGTGCCAACCATCGCTTCGAGGGTGCTCGAGCGGCTGCAGACCTGGTGCAGGGTGGCGTCGTCCAGCTCGTTGCTGAGGCCGTCGCTGCACAGCAGCAGCAGCTCGCCCGGGGCGAGGCGGCCGACCCGGCTGCCGACTTCCAGGGCCTGATCGTCACGGCCGAGGCACTGGGTGACGACGTTGCGACGCGGGTCCTGACGGGCCTGCTCGGGGGTGAGCTGGCCAAGGTCCACCAGCATCTGCACCCAACTGTGGTCGTGGCTGATCTGGCGAATGCCGCTGGCGTCGATGAGGTAGCAGCGGCTGTCACCGGCCCAGGCCAGTTGGTAGGCGTCGCCTTGCAGGTGCAGGGCGACCAGGGTAGTGCCCATGCCGCGGCGCTCCTCGCCCCCTTCGGCTGCCACCGCGAGCACGGCTTCATTGGCGCCGTGTACGGCCGTGGGCAGGTCGGCGCCGGCCTGGATGTGCTGCTCCAGCGCCGCCAGGGCGGTGGCGCTGGCCACTTCGCCGCACTGGTGCCCGCCCATGCCATCGGCCACGGCCCAGAGGCCCAGGGTGCTGCTGCACAGCAGGGCATCTTCGTTGTGTTCACGCACGCGGCCGGCCACGGACAGGGCGGCGTAGGCGGGAGCGGAGGGGGCGGGCGTGCTGGGCATGGGCGGCGGCGGAGATCTCGGGTGAGTCGGGGCGACCCTGAATGATGGCGGCAGCCACGCTGGCTGTCGCGTTCCGTGCCCCACAAGTGTTAAACAGTCGAGGCTTTGTCGCACGCGTGGTGCGCGGCCCGGGCGTCTATGCTTGCGCCTCGGGGCCGGGCCGAACCGGCCCCGCCATGTGCAGCCGAACGCTCAACCCCGGCACCCGGACCCGAGGACGCCCCATGCGCGTGACCCGCTTCAGCTTCAGCACCCTGTTGCTCAGCCTGACCCTGCTGCTCGCCGGCTGCGCCGGCCAGTCCTGCGACGAGCCGCTTTCCGGCGAGGCCTGCCGCGACGAAAAGCTGCTCTACCAGAACGACATGCTGCAGGCCAAGCTGCTGATCGCGGCAGGCGACCCGGAGAACTACGAGCTGGCCGGCGCGCTGCTCAAGCGGGCGGGGCCGGGGGATATGCGCGGCGAGGTGCCCTTCTACCAGGCGGTGCTGCTGATCAACGAGGGCCCGCAGTTGGAAGAGGTGCTCGACCTGCTGGAGAAGGCGGCGGCACGCAAGCACCCCCACGCCATCGCCCTGCTCTACAAGATCTGGTCCGAACCCTTCCTGGCCACCGAGGCCGACCCGTTGCGTGCGGAGCTGTACCGGGCGCGCTACGCCGACCTGGACGTGGCCAAGAGCGGCTACCCGTCCTTCGAGAAGGCCCTGGCGGTGGTCAACACCCTGGTGGACCGCTCCAACCCGGCCGGGGCACAGGTCAGCGGGCGCTGAGGCCTGCGGCAATACGCCCAGCCCCACCTCGCCGACACCTGCGGCACAATCCGCCCCCGGAGCCCGGCGCCAGACCGGCGCCCTTCGCCTGCGCGTGTAGACCCGATCCGGTCCTGCGGACCTTCCAGCGAGGTTTACCCATGAGCATCACTTCCAGCGGCATCTGCGCCGCCGCCGACCAGCTGCAGGGCTTCGTCGGCTTCAACCTGAAGACCGGGCACCACATCGTGCGCTTCAGCGAGGACTCCTTCGGCATGGACGTGGACAACGACAGCATCATGCCGGCCAGCGAATTCGTCTGGCAGCCCCACACCGACCACACCATGACCCTCAAGCGCGAGCTGATCCAGTTGCTGCTGGACCAGAACATCGACGAGCGCCTGAACATCAGCGAGCCGCTGCGGGTGTACATGCGCCGCCGCGACCTGCCCGAGATCACCGCCGAGCGTCGCCTGCGGGGCTGCCTGGAGGCCTGATTCAGGCCTTCAGCACCGGCACCGGGCGCGGCTCACCGGCCTCGTCCAGTTGGTAGCAATAGGCTTCCTTGAGGTTGGCCTTGCCGCTGTCGGTGTAGACCAGCAGGCGCTGGCCGTCGGTGCGGGTCTTCACCAGGCCGTAGGCGGTCCGGCTGAAGGCGTAGAAATCGCCACGGCGTTCGGCCTTCTGGGCATCGGTCAGTCGGGCCCAGCCCTCCATGCGGAAGAACGCCACCAGTTCGGTGACGAACACCAGCGGCTCCTCGACCCGTGAATGCCGCCCCAGGGCGCCCATGAGGGTGGCGCGGGGGTGGATGTACTCGTTCATCGGGTCGTCGCCGCTGGAGACGACGTTGACCACCGGGGACACCCGCTTGAACAGCGCGCCGGAGAAATCCGCCGAGCCGTGATGCGGCACCTTGAACACTTCGGAACGCAGATTGACCTGCCCGGCATCATGCTGGCGGGCCAGGGTGCGTCCGGCTTCGTCGTTGAGGTCCCCGCAGAACAGGTAGCTGAAGCCGCCATAGGCCAGGCGGAACACCACGGAGTGGCCGTTGATGGTGTGGGAGGCGGAGTAGCCGGAGAAGCCGGTGGGGGCGGTTTCCAGCGAGTCATGGCCGACACGGGGTCCGGCGGGTGGCGCACCGAGGAACGGCAGGCCGGCGTCGGCCCCTTCGCCGACCGGCAATGGGCCGAGTACCTGGACGTCCACCCCTTCTTCCCGGAGGAAGTCGAAGGCATCGTGCTGGCCGAAGGACAGGCGACGGAACTCGATGGGCTGGCGGGCCCGGCTGGA
Source organism: Pseudomonas sp. ENNP23 (assembly GCF_001728945.1). Taxonomy (NCBI): domain Bacteria; kingdom Pseudomonadati; phylum Pseudomonadota; class Gammaproteobacteria; order Pseudomonadales; family Pseudomonadaceae; genus Pseudomonas; species Pseudomonas sp. ENNP23. The sequence goes on along the minus strand of NZ_LYSP01000057.1, from coordinate 22,452 downwards.
CCAGGCTTCCAGCGCCTTGCGCCAGGCGCGGAACTCGGTGTTCATCACCTCGGCCGGTACGTCCAGGGGGCTGTCCAGCAGGGGCGACACCAGCAGGGCGTCACCGGCCTGGCGGGTGGGGCCGAGCTGCTCGATTTCCTTGCGGCCCTTGGCGGCACGCTTGACCAGGCCGTTGTGGTAGATCCGCCGGGGTTCGATGAACAGCCGCTTGCGTGGTTCGGCGTTGGTTTCCGAGCGGTGGATCTGGGTCAGACCGGAGAAGTGGTCGGCATCGCCGTGGGTGACGAGGATGCAGTCGATCACCTTGGGCGCCTCGGCCGAGGAGCCACGGTAGCGAGCGGCCAGGTAGCGGGCGAACATCTGGTTGTCGCCGCCATCCACCAGCATCACCTGCCCGCCCGGGGTCTCGATCACCGCGCCATCGCCCTGCTGCACGTCGACGAAGTTGACCTTGAGCACCCGACTTTCCGTGCGTGGCATGACCAGGTCGGCCGGTCGCAGGGGCTTGCCGTCGCGGCGTCGGGCCGAGCGCGGCGGCACCAGCCAGGCCTCGGTGGCGACGGGCAGGATGCTGCCGTCGGGGCGCTCTTCGTAGGTGTGGGTGGCGATGCGCACATGCCGCTCGGTCACCTCCAGCACCTCGACGAAATCCCCCCAGGCGAGGGTGTAGAGCAGCGTGTTGCGTTCCGGGCTGTCGTAGACGTTGGCGAGGTCGACGGCGATGGCGTGCTGGGCAGTCATGCTCGGGCTCCTTCCGGGCGTGTTGGGCGGGTCAGTCGTCGGCCGTGGGATCGAGGCCGGGGAACAGCACCTCGGTGAAGCCGAAACGGGTGAAGTCTTCGATGCGCGAGGGGTAAAGCCGGCCGATCAGGTGGTCGCATTCATGCTGTACGACACGGGCGTGGAAGCCCTCGACAGCGCGGTCGATGGGCTGGCCGTCAGGATCGATGCCCTGGTAGCGGATGGCCCGGTAGCGCGGCACCCAGCCACGCAGGCCAGGCACCGAGAGGCAGCCTTCCCAGTCGCTTTCGCGGGAATCGTCCAGGGGCGTGATCACCGGGTTGAGGAGGATGGTCGGCGGCACGGCCGGGGCATCGGGGTAACGCTCGCTGCGCTCGAAACCGAAGATCACCAGTTGCAGGTCGACGCCGATCTGCGGGGCAGCCAGGCCGACGCCGCCGACGTGGTGCATGGTTTCGAACATGTCGTCGATCAGCGTCTTGAGGGCGGCGCTGCCGATCATCTCGTCAGGCACGGGCGGGGCAATACGCAGCAGACGCGGGTCACCCATGCGGAGGATTTCGCGGATCATCTTGGGCATTCCGGAACGGTGGCTGGAGGGGCTCGATGAAGCCTGCAAACGCGCCCGCTGGCAAGGGTTGAAACGGCTTTGCAACGCACCTCGCCGAGGGGCGCAAACGGGTCTTTCAACGCCGCGCTAAAAAACGGTAGGCAATCCCCGAAATGACGGGTATGGTGTTGCCCACTGTGCTGCATGTGTGACGTAAATCGATCCATGTTCCAAGCTTCGATTTGTACTCTTTGCGCTCAGTCCGGCGTGGAAAGTCCTCGCCGTGTCAACTTTGTTCAAGGAGTTACTCCAAATGGCTGATCGTCAAACTGGCACCGTCAAGTGGTTCAACGATGAGAAAGGCTTCGGCTTCATCACCACTGACAACGGCCCGGACCTGTTCGTCCACTACCGCTCCATCCAGTCCAACGGCTTCAAAACTCTGAAGGAAGGCCAAAAGGTTTCCTTCGTAGCCGTTCAGGGCCAGAAGGGCATGCAGGCAGACGAAGTCCAAGTGATCTGATCACCGACCGTCTTCCGGAAAAACCGGCCCTCGGGCCGGTTTTTTCATGCCTGCGATTTGGCTTCGCTGACGCGCGTACTGGCACGAGCCTCGGCCACCAGCCAATCGATCAGCCGGCGTAGCCGCTCGCTGGGCTGCCCCTTCCGGCTCCAGGCCAGGCGGTACTCCCAGGGTGTCGGCAGGCGACACGCCTCACCGAACGGCAGCACCAGCCGCCCCTGCGCGATGTCATCCCCCGCCAGCGCCGTCGACCCCAACGCAAAGCCCTGCCCATTCACCGCGCCCTGTATCGCATGTCCGATCAGGCCGAAGCGGATGCCGGCCGAGGTATCGACACGCGCGCCGACATAGCGCTCGAACCAGTCCCCCCAGTCGGGAATCCGCAGGTTGCTGGCGCTCTTCCAATGGGCGTGAACCAGCCGCGCGCCCACCAGATCAGCCGGCTCGCGAACCGGATGGGCCTCCAGGTAGGCCGGGCTGCACACCGGGAAGAACACCTCACGGAACAGCAGTTCGCTGGCAGGCAGCGCGGTGCCCTCGGTGACGAAGCGAATCGCCAGGCTGGCCTCGCCGCGTTCCAGGTCCGCCAGCTCTTCGGTGGCCTCCAGGCTCAGGGCGATGTCCGGATGGGTGCCGGAGAACTTGTTGAGCCGGCGCATCAACCAATGGGAGGCGATGGAGGGCGCACAACTGACCTGCAGCGGCCCTTCGGGCCTGCTCCGCAGGGCCGCCGCCCCCTCGGCCAGCAGGGCGAACGCCTGGGACACGGTGGCAGCCAGGCGCCGGCCGTTGTCATTGAGGGTGACGGTGTTGCGGGTACGGTCGAACAGGCTGACCCCGAGCTCTTCCTCCAGCAGGCGGATCTGCCGGCTGACAGCGCCTGGGGTGACCGACAGCTCATGGGCGGCCTCGGTGAAGTTGCGGCTGCGGGCGGCAACCTCGAAGGCGCGCAGGGCGACAAGGGATGGTGTACGCATGGGGGGGCTTTGAGTTGAAGTCAAAGCATGATGACAAAACATCGTTTGAATGCAAGGCGCCCGCTCGCCATCCTGCCGCCCTTCCGGCCCACCTCTGCGGCCATTGCCTTGCGAGTCATCGATGAGACCCACACGCCTGCCCCTGGACCCTTTTGCCTGCGGCCTGATGCTGCTGCTCTGCATCGTCTGGGGCTTCCAGCAGGTCTCCATCAAGCTGGTGGAACAGGATGTGGCGCCTGTCCTGCAACTGGCCATCCGCTCCGGCATCGCCGCGCTGGTGCTGGGCATCATCACCCTGTGGCGGGAAGGCCGTTGTGCCTTCGGTGACGGCACCCTGCTGCCGGGACTCGGGGTCGGCCTGCTGTTCACCCTGGAGTTCTTCTTCATCTCCGAAGGGCTGGTCCGTACCAGCGCGTCCCACATCGCGGTGTTTCTCTACACGGCGCCGATCTTCGCCGCCCTGGGGCTGCACCTGATCCTCCCCGAGGAACGCCTGTCGCCGGTGCAGTGGCTGGGCGTGCTGGTGGCCTTCGGCGGCATCGCCCTGGCCTTTCTCGGCAAGCCGGGGAATGCCGCAGGCAGCCTGTTCGGCGATGCGCTGGGCATCTGCGCCGCCATCGCCTGGGGCGCCACCACCGTGCTTATCCGGGGCTCGAGCCTGTCGGAAGCCGCCCCGGTGAAGACGCTTTTCTACCAGCTCGGCGTCGCCGGCGTGGTCCTGCTGGCGGTGGCCGCCGCCACCGGCCGCCTGGGCCTGGTCCCCAGCGAGCGCGCCCTGCTCAGCCTCGGCTTCCAGGTGGTGGTGGTGGCGCTGATCAGCTACCTGGGGTGGTTCTGGCTACTGCGCCGCTACCTCGCCTCGCGCCTGTCGATGCTGTCGTTCATGACCCCGCTGTTCGGCGTCGTTTTCGGCGTGCTGGTGCTCGGCGAGTCGCTGGACTCATCCTTCATCTTCGGCGGCCTGCTGGTGCTGGGCGGCCTGCTGCTGGTCACCGGCGCCGAGCTGCTGCGCGACGTCCTGGCGCGTCGGCGCGTGACGCACAGCACCTGATTGCACCTATCGGTCAGGAAAAAGGGCTGATAGCCTGTCGGCCGTTTCAGACGAAGTGAGGGATGCACTTTGAGATCGGCCCTGTTCGGCCTCTGCCTGCTGCCCATGCTGGCGCAGGCGGCCGTTTACAAATGCGTCGGCAACGACGGCGCTGTCAGCTACTCCGCCGTGCCCTGCCCCGCCACTGAAGGCCAGGCGACGAAAATGCGCGAAGCGCCGCCCCCCAGCGATGTGCCACCGCCTCCGCCGCCCCTGGTGGTGTCGCCCCCTGTCAGCCATGCGGCTGCACCTGCCGCGCCCGCCGCCAGCTCGCCCCCACCCCAGCGCGGTGCTCGCGTCACCGTGGTCGGCGACAGCGCCGCCAGCGACCGCGATGCGCGGGTCAACGAGATGCGCGAGCGCGCCGAGCGCGAGAAGAAGGACAGCTACGACCGCGACTACGAAATGCGCCGTCAACGCATGGAGCTGGAACTGCGCCAGCAACGCGAGCGCGAAGCCCGCCAGCGCCAGCAGAGCCCTGCCCCATCCCCCAACAGCAGTTCGTCGACCGCCGGGGAACCATCGAGCACGGGCACGGGTCAGTGACAACGAGGCCGATGACCGGCGGCCTCAGGCCTCGGACCCCATAGAGTCGCCGCTGGGGGTCCGGGGTCGTTTCACCTGTCATCTCCGCTCACAGTTTCCCTGCGCCCGGGGCGTTCACGCCGGGCTCGGACTGACCGATCATGCCGAGCGTTAACGGCCCGATCTGCGGCCAGTCCCACGGAGCCCAACCATGCCCATACGTTCCCGCCTCTCCTCCCTGCTGCTCGGCAGCACCCTGCTGCTCACTCTCGCTGGCTGCGACATGGCTCAGGAGTCGGCCGACCGCCTCGCCGAGAAGACCCGCGAAACCGCCGAGGAACTGGCCCGCGAAGCCATCAGCGACACCGTGGACCAGGTGAACAAGGAAGTGGACAAGGCGCAGCAGGCCACCCGCGAATGGCTCAAGGCACAGCCCGGAGAACAGCCCGAGCAACCACCCCGTGCCGAGGGCGAACGCCCGAAGGATGGCGACGCCATGATGCCGCCCGCCGGCGTGGAAACCTGACCCACCCCCCAGCCTCCAGTGCAGACACGAGAACGCCGGCCCAGGTCGCCCTGGGCCGGCGTTCTGCCATGTGAAAATCAGACGCCGAAGTAGCGCGGCAACGGCGTGCTGTGCAGGTTGCGCAACGACTCCACCGGCGGCACCTCGCCCAGTTCCAGGGCGATATCGCGGCGCAGCGTGGCGATGATCAGCTCCAGTTGAGCCGGCTGCTTGAGCGCCGGTACCACGCGCTGGAAGCGGGCGTCGTCCTTCTCCAGCACCACCACGTAGCCACCGTCTGGGCGGCGCTGGGCGCTGAGCGCGTAGTCGGGAAAGGCCTTGGCCAACTGCTTGATGTCGAGACCCATAGCGTTTCACTCTCCAAGGGGCAAAATTTTTCCTGACAGGGAACCCTGCAGGCAGCGTGCCAGCCTTTAGACAAGTGAAAACTCAATAAAATCAATGCGTTGGCAAAATAAGTCCGACGCATTACCGTGCATTTCGCCCGATCAACAGAAAATGGCCGGGCGAAATGCACGATGCGATTCAGCGGCGCGCCAGCTCGATGCCGTCCTCGTGGATGACGATCTCGCCGCGCTTGTAGAGGCCGCCGATGGCCTTCTTGAAGTTGCCCTTGCTGACGTTGAACATCTGGGCGATCACCTCCGGCGGGCTCTTGTCGCTCAATGCCAGGCGGCCACCTTCGGCGCGCAGCCGCTCGAGGATGCGCTCGGCGAGGTCGGACGAAGCGGCCTGCCCTTGCGGCTGCAGGCTCAGGGCAATCTTGCCGTCGGGGCGGATCTCGCGGATGTAGCCCTTCTCGCGCATGCCGCTGCGCAGGAACTTGAACACCTCGTTGCGGTGGATCAGCCCCCAGTGGCGGTCCTCGATGATGGCCTTGAAGCCCATGTCGGTCTGCTCCACCACCAGCAGGTCCACTTCCTGGCCGACGCTGTAGGTGGCCGGGGTGGTGTCCAGGTAGCGATCCAGCCGGGCCGTGGCGGTGATGCGGCGGGAGCGGTCGAGGTAGACGTACACCACGCAGTAATCCCCCACCTGCAGCGGGCGCTTCTCTTCCGAGTGCGGCAGCAGCAGGTCCTTCGGCAGGCCCCAGTCGAGGAACAGGCCGATGCGGTTGATCTCCACCACCTTCAGGCTGGCGAAACCGCCCACCTGGACCTTGGGCTTCTGGGTGGTGGCGATCAGACGGTCCTCGCTGTCGAGGTAGACGAACACGTTGAGCCAGTCACCCACTTCGCAGGGCTGGTCCTTGGGTACATAACGCCGGGGCAGGAGGATCTCGCCTTCCGCACCACCGTCCAGATAGAGACCGAAATCGGTGTGCTTGGCCACCGGCAGGCTGTTGAATCGACCGATCAGGGCCATCTCGCGTACCTCGAATTGACAGGGTGCGCATTCTACAGGGCCCACCGCAACGGGGCCACGCACACTGCTCGACGGCTTCGTCAGGCCGTCCGTCGCCGCCTCGCTGAAACACCTTGATGCGGAGAATTCCGCATTGCCGGCGCTGTCTACTGGCCGGTAGCACAATGATGTTTCAGAATCGTGTCCGAATTGAAACATTTACCCGATTTTCGGATTCTCGCTGCCCTATCTCAGGAGTTCCTGTGCGCACCATCGGCCGCTGGCTGTCTGCTCCCCTCCACCTGATCCTGCTCATCGTCCTGTTCATTGGCATCCCGCTGGCGGGCCGTGCACTGCTCGGCTGGAGCGAAGGCTTCGGCTACGGCTCCGACCTGGCCTTCGGCAGCCTCCTGGTGGCGCTGCTCTATGGCCGCCCGCGCTGGGTGGCGTTGCCGGTGATGCTGTTCTGGGCGCTGATCATGCTGGGGACGGCCGAGCTGGTGAGCGCAGTCGGACGCATGCCCGAGCCGAGCGACCTCAAGTACCTGCTGGACCCGCAATTCGTCGGCCACTCCACCCAGGGCGGCGGGCTGACCTACCCCTGGCTGGCCGGCGCGCTGGCCATCGGCATCCTCGCCGCCCTGCTCGCCTGGCATCGCCCGGCCAAACGCCCGAGTCGTGCCTGGCTGGCCATGCCGCTGACCCTGCTGGCCGGCCACGCCACCCTGCAGTACCTGCGTCCCAGCGAAGCGGACCAATGGCGCCAGTTCAACCTGCCCCACAAGCTGCTCGCCGGCGCCCTCAGCAGCGGCCAGATGGCCGTGGAAGACTGGCTCGCCGGGGATCAGCCGGAGAGCCCGCCGGACATCGCCGGCCTGGCCCGCCTGGACCTCGACGGCACCCCGCTGCTGGCCGGCCCCGGCCAGGCGCGCAACGTCCTGGTGATCACCCTGGAAGGCATCCCGGGGGCCTACATCGCCGCCAACCGCGCCGCCATCAACAGCCACTACGCCGAATCGCCCATGCCGCGCCTGAGCCAGTGGGCCGAACGCGCCATGACCACGCCGGACTACGTGCTCCACAGCCACCAGACCATCCGCGGCCTCTACGCCATGCTCTGCGGTGACTACAGCAAGCTCGACTCCGGCACCCCCAAGGGCCTGGAACTGCTGAACAACCCCACCCGCGCCCAGGACTGCCTGCCGGCCCAACTGCACCAGCACGGCTTCAGCACCCACTTCCTGCAGGGGGCCGGACTGCGCTTCATGGCCAAGGACAAGATCATGCCGCGCATGGGCTTCGACAAGACCCAGGGCCGCGACTGGTTCCGTAACACCCCCTACCTCGAATTCCCCTGGGGCATGGACGACAAGGCCTTCTTCGAGGGGGCGCAGACCTACGTGCAGCAACTGCGCAAGCAGAAGAAGCCGTGGATGCTCACCCTGCTCACCGTCGGCACCCACCAGCCCTACTCGGCGCCGGAGGACTACCTGGCCCGCTACCCGGACGCCAAGCGCGCCGCCATCGCCTACCTGGACGATGCCGTGGACGCCTTCCTCAGCGGCTTGGAGAAGCAGGGCGTGCTGAAGGACACCCTGGTCATCATCACCTCCGACGAATCCCACGGCATCGACCAGGTGCGCCTGGCATCCGCCTGGGGCTTCAACCTGGTGCTGGCCCCCGAGCAGGCGGCCCTGCCGCCGATCAAGGGGGGCGTCTACGGCCACGTCGACCTGACCGCCTCGGTGCTCGACTACTTCGGCTACCGTGTACCGCTGAGCCTGGCCGGCCGCTCGCTGTTCCGCGACTACGAGCAGGGCCGCGAGATGATCTCCTACACCAACGGCATGCTGCGCTACCACGACGGCAAGGACCACTTCGTCGAGTGCGATTTCCAGCAGGTCTGCCGGCGCTACCGCAGTGAAGGTTTCATCGCCGACCAGGCCCGTTTCGACGGCCGTTTCAGCGGCCGCGAAGCCCGCCAGGTGGCCGCCCGCAGCACCCTGCTGGACCAGTCTCTGGTTGGCGGCCAGGTGGGCCAGGAATACCAGTTCGCCACCCGCGAGCGCATCCGCCTGAAGCAGCAGGTGAAGGACGACTGGGCCGACAACCTGATCGGCGCCCAGTACCTGGAGCTGCCGAAGAACACCCGCACCGAGGTGGAGCTGACCATCAAGGTCCACGCCATGGACACCAAGGGCGCCCGCCTGCAGCTCAAGACCAAGGAGTTCGAGCGCGACGTGGCCGTGGGCATGCCCGAGCTGCCATTGCTCAAGCGCGGCAAGCCGGTGACCCTGCACTTCGCCTTCGACAACCCCGAGGCGCGCAAGGCGTTCTCCTTCCACCTGCTGGCCGAAGGGCGCGGCACCATCGAGATCAGCAACTTCAAGGTGGTCACCCAGCCGCTGCCGAACCCGCCGGCCGCACCGGAGGCTGCCAGCCAGGTGGCAGGCGCCGCCCCCGAGCGCCAGGGCCTCGCCCGTGTGCTCAACCTGTTCGCCCGCCATCCGGAGACGGCCGACAGCGACCTGGAGAGCAGCGCGGAAGCCGAGTCCGAGGTCCTGCCCGAACTGCTCCCGGTCGACGCCGAGCCGGAAACCCTGGTGCGCTGACCGCGCACCGGGGACAATGCGGGCCCCGCCACAGGAGCCCGCACCATGACCGACCCCATCCGCCTCTCCAAGCGCCTCGCCGAGCTGCTGCCCTGCTCGCGCCGCGACGCCGAGCTGTACATCGAGAACGGCTGGGTCAGCGTCGCCGGCCAGGTGGTGGAAGAACCCCACGCGCGGGTGACCGACGAAGTCATCAACCTGCATCCCGACGCCAAGCCGACGCCGGTGCCACCCGTCACCCTGCTGCTGCACAAGCCCGCCGGCGTGGACGAGGAAGGCGCCCGCGCCCTGCTGGTGCCGGCCAACCTGGCGGCGGAGCAGGCCGGCGAGCGCACCTTGCGCAAGCACTTCTCCCGCCTGATGCAGATGGCCACGCTGGAAACCCGGGCCAGCGGCCTGGTGATCTTCACCCAGGCCCACGGCGTCACCCTGCGTTTCGAGCGTCCGCTGGAAGAGGAATACACCGTCGACGTACGCGGCGAAGCCGATGCCGAACACCTGGCGCGGGTGGCTCGCGGGGTCGAGCACAAGGGGCGCCCTCTTCCCCGGGCCAAGGTCAGTTGGCAGAGCGAGAACCGCCTGCGCATCGCCCTGAAGAGCCCGCGCCCCGGCCAACTGCGGCAGATCTGTGAGCACCTCGGCCTGGAGCTGCTGGGCCTGCGGCGCCTGCGCCTGGGCGGTGTCTCGGCAGCACGGCTGCAGCCGGGGCAGTGGCGTTACCTGCTGCCCGGCGAGAAGTTCTGAAGCGGCGGGCCAATGGCCCGCCGGCTCATGGATTGTCCAGAGTCGTCTTCACCAGGTTGCGGGTGTGCCCGGCGAAATGCCGGATCAGCCTCACCAGCACCTCGTTCAGCGCCGGATCGGTCTCCGCCGGCTTGAGCTGATTGCCGGCACTGAAACCCTGCCCCGGCTGGGCACCGGCCAGCCACAGGCCGATGCGCTCGTCGAATTCGTCCGCCGCCTCATAGGACTCCCGCGCCACCACGTCCTGCAGGTAGCCGGGGCCGAACGGCGGGTAGCGGTCGTCGTCCGACGTGTCCGCATAGGCCCTGAGCAGCGGGTCGTCATTGCGCCCCTCGCGCAGCAGCCGGCGCAGCCAGTCGGCCTGGTACTTCTCCACTTCCGTATGGCGGGTCGCCACCCGCTCGATGGCCGCCTCCTTGCCCGAGGTATCGCCCAGTGCCGCCTGCACGGCCGTCCACATCAGCGTGGCGGTGTTTTCACCGGGCAGGGCCTTGGCGTGGTAGGGCTGGGTCAGGTCCTGCACGTAGTGCAGCGCCCAGCCGAGAAAGCGGTAGCCCCAATACGGGTGGCCACTCTCGAACGCCAGCCGCGCCAGCGCCATGTACTGGCGCACGCGCAGCTCCGGGTAGGTACGGGCGAGGAACGGCGCGGCCTGATAGATGACCGCCGACTCGTGGTAGTAGCCGATGTGGAATGGCGCCTGGGACGAATATTCGAAGCGCGCGTCACCGAAGGGCTGGGGGCCGAAGCCGTAGAGTGCGCCGACCTCGCCGGGGTTGTCCGAGAAGAGGTTGATGTCGTGCCCGTAGTCCGGCTCGTCCGCCGCGCTGGCGAGAACCGCACGGGGGCTGACCCGCTCCCCCGGCTCCACCGCCAGGAAGCGCCATTCGTTCCACAGGCTCAGCTTGCGGAACACCAGCACGTCCTGGGCCGGCAGCACCTTGGCCGCCGGCAGCTCCAGCCCCGGCAGCGCCTGGACGAAATACGCCAGGCGGATCTCCGGGCTGACCCGCAGCGCCATGAGGAACGCGCGACGCCGGTCGCCGCCGCCATCGGCAGTCCAGCGCAGGCTGTCCGGCCGGGCCGGGTAGTCCGGCAGCTCCTCGCGGGCGCGCGCCTCCTGCTCGTCCAGCACCTGCTGCAAGGCCACCGCCTCGGCCGCGAGGAAGTCCTCCAGACGCTCCACCGGCACCGGCTCGGCCTGGCGCAGCTCGGGCAGGTCGGCCAGGGCCAGCCAGGTGCCGAGGGAATGGTTGGACCAGGCCAGCAAGGTGGCCGGCGAACAGGCGATCAGGCCGCAGAGGGCGAGCAGCAGGCGTTTCATTGCATCTCCGTGTCTGGGGCGCCCTCTTGCCGGGGCGCTCGTCACGCAAGGGTAACAATCGAAGGAACGCCGGAGCACTGTCCAGGCAGGACAGGCGACTCACCAAATCGGTCGCTGCATCTCGTAGGGGAACCCCACCGAACTACTGAGACTCAGGCCCTGGCCGCCTGGTCGGCCAGGGTGTAGAACACCTCCGGCCCCAGCGCCGCACTGTCGCGCTCGCTCAGTTGCTTACGCACCTGCAGATGCGCCGGCAAGCTGCTGCCGAGTATCTCCAGCAGCAGGGCCTAGTAGTCCGCGGCGCGCATCTTCAGCGCATCCAGGTTGCCGCTGGGGTCGCGACCGCTGGCCAGGCGCTCCTCGGCCAGTTGCGCGGCGTATTCGCGTGGGGTGAAGGGACACTTCTGCTGTTAGCTATTAGCTATTAGCTATTGCCCGCGTCTTCATCTGCCAATTTTGATTCTTCTTCGACGTATTCCGGGCTGATCTGTCCACGGTTCAGGTCAATCTCGCCTGTCCGCAACCAAAGGCTGTACTGCTGGTAGGCGTCTGCAATGGCGTCCAGCTCGTTCGTTCTCACCTGCGCATCTTTGTTGTAACGGATCGTTTTGAGCCTTTCCGGCTTGAGGCCTGTTGCATCGGCGACTGCTCGGTGCCCCAACATATGCACCAAAGCTATAACTCGATCCTGAGTTATTCCCATTATTTCTTACCAATGTGATGAAGCACTTTCCCATGCCACCCCCTGGTCACTGCCTCGCACAATAGTCGCTGGCGCTGTGGCTGCGCAGGGGGCAAGACGGCCGGTTACTGGATCTCCTCCGGCGTCACCACCACCCAGTTGCGGTCGGCGGTGACCGGCAGGCCCAGCTTGGCCTGGGACTCGGCGTTCTTCTTCTGCATGGCGGTGATCTGGTCCATGTACTTGGCCTTGCGGTTAACCCACACCCGCAGCCCGCCCTTCTCCACGTCGGTACCGTGGAACAGCATGTAGCCATCGCTCTCGGGGGTATCACCGCCCACCAGGATCGGCTTCTTCCACTGGTCGATGTAGGTGAGGATGGCCGCCTGCTTGCCCGCCATCCAGGTGGCCGGGGTCCACAGGTAGGGGGTGATTTCCAGGTCGAGGTTGGCCTTCTCGTCGTAGTGGCCGTCCTTGATCTGCTTGCGCGCGGTGGTCAGGGCGCCGGTCTTGCGGTCCTTGAGCAGGGTGGTGACGCCGATGACGTTCTCGGGCTTCACGTTGTAGCCGTACTTGGGATCGGCGGCGACCATGCGCACCAGCTCTTCCAGGGCGGCGGTCATGATGTACACCTCGATGCCGTTCTCCTGGAGCTTGTTCATCAGCTCCTTCTGCCCGGTGAAGGGCTTGGGCGGGTTGATCTCGATGGTTTTGACCTTATCCCCCTCGTAGTAGGTGCTGGGGATCGGCTTGCCGTAGGCCATCAGCTCGTCCACGTAGCCCTTCAGCTCGCGCAGGGTGAAGCCGGAGAACACCTGGGCCATCCAGGGGTAGCAGACCATGTCATCCAGTTCGCACAGGCGGTAGTAGTAGCTGTTGAGGCTTTCCTTGTGGCCGTTGACGTCCCTGAACGGGATGAGCTTGAGCGACGGGTCGAGCTTCTCGCGGGTCAGCACGCCCTTCATTTCCAGGAAGGGCAGCAGGGACTCTTCCAGGTCGTAGCGGTAGCTGGTGTTGTCCATGTCGAACACCGCGTAGGCGCCCTTGTTGGCGTTGGCGGCGATCAGCGCGTCCAACTGCTTGGCGGCGGGCGCCGGCCAGTGGGCGAGTTCGGTGGCGGCAGCGGCGGGGCCGGCCAGGCCAAGGCACAGGGCGGCGGCGAGAAGCGTCCGGGTCAATGTCATCGCGTAGGTTCCCTCGGGGTGGGCGAGGCGCATCAGGCGCCCCGGGCCCCTGGACCCTAGCAGAGGTCCATGACACCGCCATGACCGGAACCGACACGCACCATCGCGCTTGCGTCCACCTCAGTGCCAGCGCCACCAGGCCCAGGCGCCGAAGGCTCCGAGGTGCAGCAGGACGATGAACCAGAAGCGCAACTGGTAGGCCAGCTTGCGGTTCTTGTGGCGGATCAGCCGCTGGGCCAGCAGGCCACCGGGCCAACCGCCGAACAGCTCGTAAAGGTGCAGGCGCGCCTCGGGGATACGCCGCATACCGGCCACGGCCTGGCGCTTGTCGTACCAGTAGGCGACGAAGCAGACCAGGCTCATGACCAGGTAGACGAGGGCCAGCAGCTGCCAGCCCGAAGGGAGGGTCACTCGGCAGCCGGCTTGCGGCGCTTGAGCGGTGCCAGGCCGTCGCTGCTCACCACCTGCGGCTGCTCGCGACGCGGGCCGGACGGCTTGCGCTTGGTGGCGGGCTTGGCGGACGCCTTGCCGGTGCTCTTCTTGTCGGTCTTTTTCTTCTTGGCACCGACCGCCTTGCCCGAGGCCTTGACCTTCTTCGGCCCGTTGTAGGTGCCTTTCAGCTCCTTGATCACACGGCGTTCGAAGCTCTGCTTGAGGTAGCGCTCGACGCTGGACATCAGGTTCCAGTCGTTGTGGCAGATCAGCGAGACGGCCAGGCCCTCGCCGCCGGCACGGCCGGTGCGGCCGACGCGGTGCACGTACTCGTCGCCGGAGCGCGGCATGTCGAAGTTGATCACCAGGTCCATGCCTTCGATGTCCAGGCCACGGGCCGCCACGTCGGTGGCCACCAGCACCTTGGTGCCGCCCTCGCGCACGCGGTCGATGGCCAGCTTGCGGTCCTTCTGGTCCTTGTCGCCGTGCAGCACGAAGGCCTTGTAGCCCGCCGCCACCAGGTGGCCGTAGAAGCGGTCGGCCTGGGCACGGGTGTTGGTGAAGACGATGGCCTTCTGGTAGGTCTCGTTGGCCAGCAGCCAGCGCGCCAGGGCTTCCTTGTGGTCCACGTCGTCGGCGGTGATGACTTGCTGCCGGGTCGACTCGTTGAGCTGCTCGATGCCGTTCAGGCGCAGGTGCAGCGGGTCCTTCAGGACCTGGGCGGACACCTCGCGCAGGGCCGCGCCGCCGGTGGTGGCAGAGAACAGCAGGGTCTGCTGGCGGTTGGCGCATTCGGCGGTGATGCGCTGCATGTCCTCGGCGAAGCCCATGTCCAGCATGCGGTCGGCCTCGTCCAGCACCAGCACCTCCACCTCCTTGAGGCTCACGGTGCCGGAGTTGAGGTGCTCGATCAGGCGGCCGGGGGTGCTCACCAGCACGTCCGGCAGCTTGCGCAGCATGGCGGCCTGGACCTTGAAGTCCTCGCCACCGGTGACCAGGCCGGACTTGATGAAGGTGAACTGCGAGAAGCGCTCCACTTCCTTCAAGGTCTGCTGGGCCAGCTCCCGGGTCGGCAGCAGGATCAGCGAACGGATGCGCTCGCGGGGCTTGGCTTCGCCGATCAGGCGGTTCAGCAGGGGCAGCACGAAGGCCGCCGTCTTGCCGCTGCCGGTGCGCGCGGTGACGCGCAGGTCGCGCCCTTCCAGCGCCGGGGGAATCGCCGCCTGCTGCACGGGCGTCGGTTCGACGAATTTCAGTTCGGCGACAGCCTTGAGCAGACGTTCGTGCAGGGCGAATTGGGAGAACACGGGTACCACCTCGATCGGAAGCCTGGAAAACAGCTGCGTAGGTTACCTTGTGTCGCGCCCGAACGCCCGCGATCCCTTCGCCGGCCCCTGTGCACGCCTGAACTCGCACCCGACCGGCCCACTCCAAACCCTGACGCCCCTGATCCCCTCTGCGGAAAGCCCCCATGACTGCTCCGCTGATCCATTACGTCGCCACCAGCCTCGACGGCTCCATCGCCCGCCCCGACGGCCGGGTGGACTGGCTCGAATCCATCGAGCGCTCCGGCGACGATCACGGCTACCACGCCTTCTACGAGAGCATCGACGGCCTGCTGATGGGCCGGGGGACCTACGAGGCCGTGCTGGCGATGGGCGGCGACTGGCCCTACCCCGGCAAGCCCTGTACCGTGCTCACCCGCGCCGACCTGCAACCCGCCGGCCCCCAGGTGAAGATCCGCCCCAGGAGGCCCTGGCGGAGCTGGCCGAAGCCGGCTGCAAGCGGGTCTGGCTGGTGGGCGGCGGAGCCCTCGCGGGCACCTGCTACGCCGCCGGCCTGCTGGACGAGCTGATCGTCAGCGTGATCCCGCACCTGCTCGGTGCGGGCATCCCGATGTTCGCCACCGGCCTCGAACGGCGCCTGCACCTGCACGAACAACGCAGCTTCGCCACCGGCGTGGCGCAACTGCATGACCGACTGCTACCGGAGGCCCCAGCCCCATGACCACCCTCGACATCGCCGCCGCCTGCCTGATCGACGCCGATAACCGCCTGCTGCTGGTGCGCAAACGCAACACCCGGGCCTTCATGCTCCCCGGCGGCAAGCGCGAGCCCGGCGAGAGCGCGCACGAGGCGCTGCGCCGTGAACTGCAGGAAGAGCTGGAACTGAGCCTGCCGGCCGATGCCCTGAGCCCGCTGGGGTCATTCCGAGCGGCAGCCGCCAACGAGCCGGACACCTGGGTCGAGGCCCAGGTCTTCGTCGCGCGCCTGGAGCAGCCGGTGACGCCCGCCGCCGAACTGGAGGAACTGGCCTGGCTGGCGCCCGGCCAACCGCTGCCGGACACCCTGGCTCCGCTGCTGCGGGAACAGGTCCTGCCGGCCCTGGCCGCTCACCCCGCCTTCGCCTGAAGGCCGCCCCTCACACGCCCAGTTGGCGCGCCTGGCGCCGCAGCAGCTGGGCGCTGTCCCAGCCGATCAGCAGCACCGCCAGCCAGATGGGCAGGTAGGTCCACAACTGCGCCGGGTCGAATGCCTCGCCGAGGAACAGCACCGCCACCGCGAACAGCAGCACCGGCTCCACGTAGCTGAGGATGCCGAACAGCCCCAGCGGTAGCAGCCGGCTGGCAGCCATCATCGCCGCGAAGGCCAGGGTACCCAGCACGCCCAGCCCGGGAATCAGCCACCACAGCGCCGGTGACTGGGCGAACGCGCCCTCGGGGCCGTGGGCGATGAACAGCCACGCCGCCAGGGGTGCCAGCACCAGCATTTCGAGGATGAAACCGGACAGCGCATCCAGGCGCATCCAGCGGCGCAGCATGAAATACGGCGGGTAGCCCAACGCCGTGACCAGCGTCAGCCAGGAGAAGGCGCGAGTCATCCACAACTCGTGGATCACACCGGCCAGCGCACATATCACCGCCAGCAGTTGCAACGGGCGCAGACGCTCGTTGTAGAACAGCCGGCCACACACCACCATCACCAGCGGCAGCAGGAAGTAGCCCAGCGACACCTCCAGCATCCGCCCCTGCAACGGCGCCCAGAGAAACAGCCCCCACTGCAGGCCGATCAACACCGCCGCCAGCGGCAGCGCCGCCAGCAACAGCGGCTCGCGCCGCAGCCTACCGAGCACACCGCCGAGGGTCGCCCACTGCCGGCTCAAGGCCACCAACAGCAGCACCGCCGGAATCGACCAGAGCACGCGCTGGGCGAACACCTGCACACCATCCAGCGGCGCCAGTTCGTGCACGTAGCCGGGCATCAGCGCAAACAGCACCGACGCCACCAGGGACAGGGCGACACCGCGCCCGGACAGCCTCACCGGCACACCGTGGCGGCTGGGTAGAAGAACGAAGAAGACATGGCAGGCCTCTGATTGCAGCCGGCGAAAATACCCGCTCATCAGCAACAGAGGAAGCTTACCCACGCACGTGCGGACCCGCTGGGACCAACCCGGCATCGACGGGCCTGAAAGCGGCACCTGCCTGCCAGGCGCCCGCTTGGGAAACCAACCGGGAACCGAGTCGGCCGAAGCAGAGCGGTGGGCTGAAGCCCACCCTACGGCCACCGACTCTCACCTCACCGACCTCGCGAGCAGAGCGCACTCCAACGGGAAGCGAGCGTTCATAAAAAAGCCCGGCCATGGGCCGGGCGGAGTGTGTGCGTCGGGACTACGCACGGAGCAATCGGGTGAAGCCGGTCAGGCAACCTTGGCCAGTTGCGCACGGGCCTGGGCGATGCCCTTCTCCTGGAACTCGGCGCCCATGTTCAGGCCCTCGGCATGGATGAAGGTGACGTCATGGATGCCGATGAACGCCAGCGCCTGACGCAGGTAGGGCTCCTGGTGATCCAGCGGGCCGCCAGCGTACACGCCGCCACGGGCGGTAAGGACGAAGGCGCGCTTGCCGTTGAGCAGGCCCTGCGGGCCGGTCTCGGTGTACTTGAAGGTCACCCCGGCGCGCAGCACATGGTCCAGCCAGGCCTTGAGGGTGCTGGGGATACCGAAGTTGTACATCGGCGCTGCCAGCACCAGCACGTCGGCGGCCAGCAGTTCCTCGGTGAGTCGGTTGGAGCGGCCCAGGGCCACGCGCTCGGCGTCGTTCTGCTGGTCAGCCGGCTTCATCCAGCCGCCCAGCAGGTCACTGTCCAGGTGCGGCACGGTTTCCTGGGCCAGGTCGCGCACCACCACCTCGTCGGCCGGGTGGGCGGTCTTCCATCGGGCGATGAATTCGGCGGTCAGTTGGCGGGAGATGGAACCCTGTTGGCGGGCGCTGCTTTCGACGATGAGGACACGGGACATGCTGGCTGCTCCATCAAGAATGGTTGCGATTCGATGGAGCGCAGCTTAGGAGGACACAATTCGATAAAAAAGCGAAAAAATCCGCTACTAAATATCGAGGTTTTTAATTTATAAAGGCCTCCTGATCGACCAGGAGGCGGCGCAATCAAACCGGCTTGCAGGTCAGCCCGACGCGCAGGCGGATGATGCTGCGGTTGAACTTGGCGGTCAGCGAGACGCTCTCCCCCGGTGCGATCACCGAGCGGCGTACCCGTGGAGTTTCCGGCCCGTTGACGAAGCGCGCGGTGCACTCGGCGCGGGTCCCGCCCAGGTTGTAGACCGTGATGGCGCCCATGTTGTGGTCGATGTCGTTGGTCTGGTAGGAAATCTCGGCACCGTTGTACTGCTTCTCCACCTCGATGGGGTAGGCCAGGGCAACGCCGGGCAGGCAGGCCAGCAGGGTACAGAGCATTGTTGTTTTCATCGGGGGTCTCCGCTGCGGTGGGCCGCCAGATTACAGGAGAGCGCCGATCCAGGTCATCGGCGCCGGTCAACGTGAGGAGCCAGCCATGAAAGCGCCCCGGGTCACCCTGGACCAATGGAGAACCCTGCAGGCCGTGGTGGACCACGGCGGCTTCGCCCAGGCGGCGGAGGCCACCCACCGCTCCCAGTCCTCGGTGAGCTACACCATCGCGCGCATGCAGGAACAGCTCGGCGTGCCGCTGCTGCGCATCGACGGGCGCAAGGCGGTGCTCACCGAAGCCGGCGAGGTGCTGTTGCGTCGCTCCCGCCACCTGGTCAAGGCCGCCAGCCAGCTGGAAGAACTGGCCCACCACATGGAGCAGGGCTGGGAGGCCGAGGTGCGCCTGGTGGTGGATGCCGCCTACCCCACCGCTCGCCTGCTGCGTGCACTGGCCGCGTTCATGCCGCAGAGCCGCGGCTGCCGGGTGCGCCTGCGCGAAGAGGTGCTGTCCGGCGTGGAGGAGGTGCTGCTGGAGGGCACCGCCGACCTGGCCATCACCAGCCTCACCGTGGCCGGCTACCTGGGCACCGAACTGTGCAATGTGGAATTCGTCGCCGTGGCCCACCCCGACCACCCGCTGCACCGGCTCAACCGCACCCTCAGCTTCCAGGACCTGGAAAGCCAGCTGCAGGTGGTGATCCGCGACTCCGGCCGCACCCAGCCCCGCGACGTCGGCTGGCTGGGCGCCGAGCAGCGCTGGACGGTGGGCAGCCTGCCCACCGCCGCCAACTTCGTCAGCAACGGCCTGGGCTTCGCCTGGCTGCCGCGCCACATCATCGAACGGGAGCTGGCCGACGGCCTGCTCAAGCCGTTGCCGCTGGACCAGGGCGCCACCCGGCACCCGAACTTCTTCCTCTATGCGAGCAAGGAGAAGGCCCTGGGACCGGCCTCGCAGATCCTCGTCGAGCTGATCAAGACCTTCGACTCGACGCCCCTGAACGCCCCCTTCGCCGCACCGATGCCCAGCGCCTGAGGAGCCCGCCATGCCCTGGTTCGACCATCACGGCTGTCGCCTGCACTACGAAATCCACGGCCAGGGCACCCCGGTGCTGCTGGTACACGGCCTCGGCTCCAGCACCCTGGACTGGGAGTACCAGCTCCCCGCCCTCAGCGCCCGCCATCAGGTGGTGCTGATGGACGTGCGCGGCCACGGCCTGTCGGACAAGCCGCGCGAGCGCTACAGCATCGCCGGTTTCGCCGCCGACACTGCCGCGCTGATCGAGCACCTGGGCCTGGCCCCGGTGCACCTGGTGGGCATCAGCATGGGTGGGATGATCGGCTTCCAGCTCGGCGTCGACCGCCCCGAACTGCTGCGCAGCCTGACCATCGTCAACAGCGCACCGGAAGTGAAACCCCGCAGCCCGCGCGACTACCTGGAGGTGGCCAAGCGCTGGACCCTCTCGCGCCTGCTGGGGCTGGACACCATCGCCAAGGCCCTGGGCCGCCTGCTGTTCCCGCTGCCGGAGCAGGCCGAGCTGCGCGCCAAGGTGGAAGAACGCTGGCCGCGCAACGACAAGCACGCCTACCTCGCCGCCCTCGACGCCATCATCGGCTGGGGCGTGCGGGAACGCCTGGCTCGCATCACCTGTCCTACGCTGGTGGTGACGGCCGACCGGGACTACACCCCGGTGGCACAAAAGGAGGCCTACGTCCGCGAATTGCCCGATGCCCGTCTGGTGGTGATCGAGCAATCCCGCCACGCCACCCCGCTGGATCAACCGCAACGCTTCAACACCACCCTCCTCGACTTCCTCAACCAGGTCGAGCACAACAAGGAACGCCCCACATGCTGAAGAAACTCGCCCTCGCGGCCTGCACCCTGCTGTTCGCCTCCCACCTGCTGGCTGCCGGCAACCCCCACGTCACCCTCAACACCTCCGCCGGAGAGATCGAGCTGGAGCTGGACGAGGCCAAGGCGCCGATCACCGTGAAGAACTTCCTCGCCTACGTGGACGCGGGCTTCTACGACGGCACCGTGTTCCACCGGGTCATCCCCGGCTTCATGATCCAGGGTGGCGGCATGACCGCCGACATGCAGAACAAGTCCACCAACCCGCCGATCAAGAACGAAGCCGACAACGGCCTGCACAACGTGCGCGGCACCATCGCCATGGCCCGCACCCAGGCCACCGACTCGGCCACCAGCCAGTTCTTCATCAACCACCGCGACAACGCCGCGCTGGACCACGGTGCCCGAGGCTTCGGCTACGCGGTGTTCGGCAAGGTGGTGCGCGGCATGGACGTCGTCGACCAGATCGCCAACGTCCCCACCGGTCGCCGTGGCATGCACCAGGACGTGCCTGTGCAGCCGGTGGTGATCCTCTCCGCCAAGCGCTCCTGACCCCTTGCGGGCCGCTGCACACGGGGCCGGCTCCCTGGAGCCGGCCCCGTTTCTCATTGAGGTTCCAGCATGTTCCGCCGCTTCGAACGCCTGATCGACGTCTTCCGACCGGCCCCTGACGACACCCCGCCACGCAGCGTGCTGCGCTTCTACCTGCACTACCTGCGCCAGGTCTGGCCGGTGTTCGCCGCCCTGCTGGTGGTGGGGCTGATCGTGGCGCTGATCGAAGTGGCGATGTTCAGCTTCCTCGGGCGCATCGTCGACCTGGCGCAGTCCACCCCGGCCGGCGAACTGTTCAGCGCCCACGGCCACGAGCTGCTGTGGATGGCGGTGGTGACGTTGCTGCTGCGCCCGCTGTTCAACGCCCTGCACGACCTGCTGGTGCACCAGAGCATCAACCCCAGCCTGACCAACCTGATCCGCTGGCAGAACCACCGCTACGTGCTCAAACAGAGCCTCGGCTTCTTCCAGAACGACTTCGCCGGCCGCATCGCCCAGCGCATCATGCAGACCGGCAACTCCCTGCGGGACTCCGCCGTGCAGGCGGTGGATGCCCTCTGGCACGTGCTGATCTACGCCGTCAGCTCCCTGGTGCTGTTCGCCGAGGCCGACTGGCGGCTGATGCTGCCGCTGGTGGCCTGGATCATCGCCTACGTCATCGCCATCGCCTGGTTCGTGCCCCGGGTCAAGCAGCGCTCGGTGGAGTCCTCCGATGCCCGCTCGCGGCTGATGGGGCGTATCGTCGACGGCTACACCAACATCACCACCCTCAAGCTGTTCGCCCACACCCGTGACGAAGAGGGCTACGCCCGCGAAGCGCTGGACGAGCAGACCTGGCGCAGCCAGCTGGCCGCGCGGGTGGTCACCATCATGGACACCGTCGTCACCCTGCTCGGCGGCGCCCTGGTGGTCAGCACCTGCGGCCTCGCCCTGTGGCTGTGGAACCAGGGCCTGATCAGTGCCGGCGCCATCGCCCTGGCCACCGGGCTGGTGATCCGCATCATCAACATGTCCGGCTGGATCATGTGGGTGGTCAACGGCATCTTCGACAACATCGGCCAGGTGCAGGACGGCATCCAGACCATCGCCGTGCCGCGCCAGGTGGTGGACGCCCCCGAGGCCCGGCCCCTGCAGGTGCAGCGTGGCGAGGTGCGCTTCGAGGCGGTGCACTTCCACTACGGCAAGGGCAGCGGGGTGATCGAGCACCTGGACCTGCATGTACGCCCCGGCGAGAAGATCGGCCTGGTAGGCCCTTCCGGCGCCGGCAAGTCGACCCTGGTGAACCTGCTGCTGCGCCTCTACGACCTGGAAGGCGGGCGCATCCTCATCGATGGCCAGGACATCGCCCAGGTGACCCAGGACAGCCTGCGCGCGCAGATCGGCATGGTCACCCAGGACACCTCGCTGCTGCACCGTTCCATCCGCGAGAACCTGCTCTACGGCCGCCCGGACGCGGACGATGCGGCGCTCTGGGACGCGGTAAGCAAGGCCCGTGCCGACGGCTTCATCCCCCAGCTCAGCGACGCCGAAGGCCGCCACGGCCTGGACGCCCACGTCGGCGAGCGCGGCGTGAAGCTCTCCGGCGGCCAGCGCCAGCGCATCGCCATCGCCCGTGTGCTGCTCAAGGACGCACCGCTGCTGATCCTCGACGAGGCCACCTCGGCGCTGGACTCGGAGGTGGAAGCGGCCATCCAGGAAAGCCTGGAGAGCCTGATGCAGGGCAAGACCGTGATCGCCATCGCCCACCGCCTCTCCACCATCGCCCGCATGGACCGCTTGGTGGTCCTCGACCAGGGCCGCGTGGTGGAAAGCGGCAGCCACGCCGAACTGCTCGCCCAGGGCGGCCTCTATGCCCGCCTGTGGCGCCACCAGACCGGCGGCTTCGTCGGCGTCGACTGACTGGAGATTCGCCCTCCGAACACCATGGGCTTCGCACAGCTCAGCCCATCCTACGGCCACAGGCACAGCCCGTAGGATGCGCTGAGGCCACGAAGGGCATCGCGACGATCAATGCAACGGTCTGAGGCCGCCCGGCACATCGGCCACACCACAACGG
>NZ_LYSP01000056.1:0-32458 GCF_001728945.1 Pseudomonas sp. ENNP23 | reverse complement strand
CCGATGCTGACCGAGGCCAGCCAGCCCTGGGGCGTGTAGCCGAGGGTGGTGGTGACGCCGTTGGGGTCGATGACGGTCTGCGGGTTGCCGTAGCTGTCGAAGCGGGAGAGCTGGGTGACGTGGCCGAGGGCGTTGGTGACGGTTGTGAGGCGGCCCTGGGCGTCGTAGGCGTAGCGGGTGATGTCCTGGACATCGGTGCGCGGGCCGTCGGCGGTTTCGATCTGGCCGGCGGCGGTGTAGGTGTAGCTCCAGTTGCGCGATGCGGCCTGGAGGCCGGTGGCGGCGAGGGTGCCGACCAGGGCGAGCGCGAGGACGCTCAGGCGGTGCAGGGGGGTCATGGGCAAGTCCTTGTGCAGATCAGCGCTGGCTGACGCTCTGGCTGAGTTGGCGTCCTTGGTCGTCGTAGCGGTAGGTGGTCACACGGTCCGGCTCGGTGACGGTGAGCGGCAGGAACAGCGTCGGGTGCCACTCCGTAATGACGGTACGGGCCTGGGGCGTGCCGTAGGCCTCGGTGCGGGAGACTTCGAGGCCACGGTCGTTGTAGTCGAAGGTGGTGACGTGGCCCTTGTTGTCGGTGCGGGTCTTCACCAGGCCACGGTCGTCGTAGGTGAAGGTGGCGTTGCTGTTGGGGCAGTTGGCCGAGGGTTCGCCTTCGATGGCGGTGATGCGCCGCACGCCCTGGATGGTCTGGAAGCGGTAGGTGGTGCGCTTGCCAAGGGCATTGGTGACGGTGGAGGAGCCGTCGGCGTTGTAGGCCACGGTGACCTTTTCCGCACCGCCGGCGTGTTCGCTGGAGATGGCCCGGCCCTGGTCGTCGTAGGTCCAGGTGGCGTAGCGGATGCCGCGTTCGTCTGTTATGCCGGTGAGGAGGCCATTACTATAATGATAACGACGCGTGGAACTGCCACTTGGGTAGTCGTATATAGCGGACTCCAAGTTTCTTGAGAGGCTGTAGTTGTACTTGATGGTCATTGTTGGGGTTGTGATTTTTGTTGGTTGATGAAATTCATCTTCAGCGATTTTGAGTTCGTTGTTGAAGTTGTCGGTTAGTTTAATTCCTTGCCAAGAATGCTCAAGCTTAATTTTTTGTTTGGAACTATAAAGGTTAATTAGGTTGCCGTCGTTGTCGAAGTCATAGATATCATTGTTGGATGCGGTGTAAGTCCAGGTGTTAAGGTTGCGTGTGAGTTGTCCGCGCTCTGTTCTGAGTGGGTCGAATTTTTTGTCGCTTGGGATGAATGTTGCTTCCTTGCCATCGCTGAAGGTAATTTTTATTTTACTTGTGAGGTTTTGGAGTATGGCTGAGTAATTATGACGCCATTGGCGGTCTGAGCTGTTGTAGAAACGCTCGAATCTGATGTTGCTGTTTATGTCTTTCTCTTTTTGGAAATTGTTGCCGTTGGTCGCGTAGAATTGATCGTTGTTAATAGAGCAGGAAGGGTTAGGCGCAGCAGCACCTTTTTCCAGTTCAGCTATCTCGCACTCTCCATTGGAGGGGTTGTAGTTCGCTGGAGAGTGGCAGTTGTCTCCATATCGATAGGCTGTACCATAGAAACCTGCTTCAAAGCCGATCTTTCCGCTTCGGCGATTAGTTGTCTTGGCGAGACATTTAAATTGCCTGGAATTACTTGTCGCCTCTATGCGTACAAATTGATAGTGCCAGTCTTCGGTTACAGTGTTTAGCCACTTATGGTACGCAATGCATGATGCTGTTGGGGATGTATGGAATGGATGGCCAGCATATTGGTTATCAATTGTCCATTGGAAGTCCGCGGCATTCAGCGGTGTGGTGGCAAGGGAGAAGGAGATAATTAGGATGATACTGCCAGTTGTTTTTCGAGCTATAGGCGGCATATTTTCTATTCCCGGTCTGAGACTTTAAGACCTAATTGATGTCCTTGCTCATCGTACTTGTAGGTAGTGATACGGTCTGTTTCGGTGACGGTGAGCGGCAGGAACAGCATTGGGTGCCAAGTAGTGGTGACGGTGCGCGCCTGAGGTGTACCGAAGGCTTCGGTGCGGGACACTTCGAGGCCACGCTCGTTGTAGTCGAAGGTGGTGACATGGCCCTTGTTGTCGGTACGGGTCTTCACCAGGCCACGGTCGTCGTAGGTGAAGGTGGCGTTGCTGTTGGGGCAGTTGGCCGAGGGTTCGCCTTCGATGGCGGTAATGCGGCGGATGCCCTGGATGGTCTGGAAGCGGTAGGTGGTGCGCTTGCCAAGGGCGTTGGTGACGGTGGAGGAGCCGTCGGCGTTGTAGGCCACGGTGACCTTTTCCGCACCGCCGGCGTGCTCGCTGGAAATGGCACGGCCCTGGTCGTCGTAGGTCCAGGTGGCGTAGCGGATGCCGCGTTCGTCGGTGATGCCGGTGAGGAGGCGCGATCCTGGGCTGGAGTCGTAGTGATAGATGCGTGTTTTCTGCACGCCTCCCTGTGTCTTTTTCAATTGAGTCAAGCGCTCTTGGGAGTCGTAGACGTAGACGATCTGGAGTGCGTCCGTTGTAAGACTGACAGGTTGCAACTGGCCTAACACCGGCCCGCTGTTGCGGGTAGTGAAACTGAAAGAGTTGCCGTGTTCGTCTTTGACGACGGTTTTAAAACCGTCGTAAGTGAATAGCCATTTTGCCCCCGATACTTCAGTTTGACTGGACAGTCTGCCTTCCTCGTCAAAGAGAAAATGCTCATTTTGGGGCGAAGTGTATTCCCAAAAGCTGGCTTGCATTTTCAAATTTCCGGAATTGCTCTGCTCAGGGGTTGCTTCGTTATTGTTGATCTCAAAGTAATACTCTTTTCCATCT
Source organism: Pseudomonas sp. ENNP23 (assembly GCF_001728945.1). NCBI lineage: Bacteria > Pseudomonadati > Pseudomonadota > Gammaproteobacteria > Pseudomonadales > Pseudomonadaceae > Pseudomonas > Pseudomonas sp. ENNP23. The sequence continues at coordinate 29,662 of NZ_LYSP01000056.1, read as the reverse complement.
GCGGTTATCACTGTTGCGCTATTTTGTGATTTTCTTAGATGTGTTGAGTAGTTGTGTCTCCAGATTCCGTCTTGGCTGTTGTATGTTCTTTGGAATTGAAGTGGGAATTGCCCTGTAAGTATGAGGTCTGTCTCTATCTGGTACTTGTTTCCTGTAGAGAAATTAATTGGGTTTCCAACCGTTTTGCACGCTTTGGGGCTGTCAGGCTCGCCTTTGTCTTTTGTCAGATCGGGGATGTTGTCTGGCCTGCTACAGCTGGAAGGTGCTTGGGGCGCGTTGGGTTCATACCCTGGGGGGCATACCAATTTTATAGGGGCTGTCATGGGCGAGTGCCCACTGCCGCATTGCGCGTTAGTACTGGGTATACCGTTTATTGTTCCTGAGGTTTGCCACCAACTCCACTCCTTGAAGCTGCATCCGGTCATTCCATAAGCTGCTATCCAGAATCCATAGGCAGCTTTCTGCCACTCAATAGCACTCCTATAGCCGCCGTAGGAAAGCTCTGGCTTTCTAGTGCCCGCATTGGTGAGCGAGATAGTAAGCAGGCATAAACCTGCTGCTGCAATCGCATTCCATGAGCGTTTCATTAAAACTCCTTGTGGTCCTTATTCGCCTTGTCGCCTATTTGGCGTGAATTTATTTGGTACTTCTAACCGATGTCACTTATTTTCGTATCTATAGGGGTGATGAGGCTAGGTGCTTGAAAACCACCGGCAGAACTGGGTCGGGTGTCATTCTGTAGCAAGAGCTCCTGCCTGGTGTGCACCGAAGATATCTTCGGCACGGGTGATTTCGAGGGCAAGTTCTTCGTAAGTGAGTGTGGAGTTGCTGTTGGGTGAATGGAGACTTGAAGCCAGCTCCAACTAGCGGCATCCGTCAGATGCATAGCCAAGGCTATTAATTCAGGCAGATTAAGCCGCCAATTTGAAAGCCACCGAGCTTCTGGATCCTCCGTAGGAGAGCTCAGGTAATCGGGTTTCAGCCTGAAGGTCGGTGAGCGGAAACAGGCCAACCTCCCAGCAACCCACTCCCAGTGATTTCGATCCATGCAACCTCCTTGTGATCCAGGCGAAGCCGCCAAGGCGGGGCCCTGTGTTAGAGCGGCTGGCGGTGGTTCGCATCCCTGCGAACCGAACTCTACGATTTATCCGGAGAGGGTTCTGTGATGAGCCCCCGCAGGAACCGCGGTGGGCTCTCCCTGAGTCACTGCCCCCTGATCAACCGGCGCAGCAGGAAGCGGTTGGGGTGGCAGGCTTCGGCGACGTCGCGGGGGAGGGGCAGGGGTTCGTCGTCGAGCCAGGCGGCGAGCAGTTCGCCGGCCAGGGGGGCGGTGATCAGGCCGCGGGAGCCGTGGCCGCTGTTGAGGTAGAGCCCGTCGAGCCAGGGGGCGGGGGTGTCGGGCACCTGGCGGGCGTCGCGGGCGAGGACGGCGTAGGCCTCGGCGAAGGCGTCGGCGTCGCACAGCGGGCCCACCAGGGGCAGGTAGTCCGGGGTGGTGCAGCGGAAGGCGGCGCGGCCCTGGAGCTGCGCCGGGTCCAGTTGGTCGGTGTGCAAGCGGGTGCCGAGGTCGGTGGAGATTTCCCGCAGCAGGTCGAGGTTGCCGGCGTGTTCGGCGGTGGTGGGGGCCAGGTCCTGGCTGTGGAAGTCGAAGCTGGCGCCGAGGGTGTGCTCGCCGTGGCGCACCGGGGCGACATAGCCCTCGGCGCAGACCACCGTGGCCAGCGCGGCGCTGGCGGGGGTGGCGGGCAGGCGGGTGATCTGCCCGCGGATGCGCTTGAGCGGCATGCCGGTGGTCTGCGGGAAGCGCAGCACCTCGGCAGCGCCGGCCAGCACCACCACGGGTGCCTCGGCCAGCACGGCGTCACCGGCACGGGCCTGCCAGGTGCCGTCCTGGCGCACCAGTTCCAGGGCTTCCCGGTGCAGGGCGTGTTCGATGCCTGGCTGGGCGGCGAGCCAGCGGCACAGGGCGGGCGGGTGGACCCAGCCGGCCTCGGGGTAGAACAGGCCGCCAGCGGGGAGGGCGATGCCGGCCAGGGCTTGCGCCTCGGCCTGGTCCAGCGTGCGCAGCAGGCCGCTTGGGAAGGCCTGGGCGAGGGCGGCCTGGCGTTCGCGCTCCTTGTCTTCGAAGGCCAGTTGCAGCACGCCGCAGGCTTGCCAGTCCTCATTGGCCTGCAGGTGTTCGAGCAGGCGCCGGGTGTGCCCGAAGCCGCTGACGATGAGCCGCGACAGGGCGGTGCCGTGGGCCGACAGTTTGAGGTAGAGCACGCCTTGCGGGTTGCCGGAGGCTTCTTCGGCCAGGCCGGCGTGGCGCTCCAGCAGGGTGACCTGCCAGCCGCGCGCGGCCAGGCTGGCCGCAGTGGCGCAGCCGGCCAGCCCGCCGCCGATCACCAGCGCCCGGCGCGGGCCCTGGTGGGCCGGTGGGCGGGCGTACCAGGGGCGTTCGGCAGCGACCGGTGCGGCGTTGTAGCGGCCCCGGGTCATGTGCCACTTCTTGCCGAAGCCGGGGGTGCGCTTGATGTCGAAACCCACCGCCTGGAGGCCGCGACGGACGAAGCCGGCGCTGGTGAAGGTGGCCAGGGTGGCGCCGGGTGCGCTGAGGCGGGCGAGCTGGGCGAACAGCTCGGGCGACCACATCTGCGGGTTCTTGGCTGGTGCGAAGCCGTCGAGGAACCAGGCGTCGATGCGCGCGTCCAGCTGTGGCAGGCATTCCAGGGCGTCGCCCACCAGCAGGGTCAGCACCACGCGGCCGCCGTCCAGCAGCAGGCGCTGGAAGCCGGGGTTGATGGCGCGGTACTGCTGCAGCAGTTCATCGCCGAGGGGGGCGAGGGACGGCCAGAGTGCCAGGGCGCGGGCCAGATCGGCATGGGCGAGGGGGAATTTCTCCACGCTGACGAAATGCAGGCGGGCGCTGGACGGGGCCTGCTCGCGGAAAAGCTGCCAGGTGCAGAGGAAGTTCAGGCCGGTGCCGAAACCGGTCTCGCCGATGACCAGGCGACCGCCTTCGGGCAGCGCGGCGAAGCGCTCCGGCAACTGGTTGCCGTCGAGGAAGACATGGCGGGTCTCGGCCATGCCGGACTCGGGGGAGAAGTAGACGTCGCCGAACTCGCGGGACAGTGGCTGACCCTGCTCGTCCCAGTCGAGCAGGGCGTGATGGAAGTCGGACATGGGGCGCCCCGGTTGTAACGAAGCGCGCATGGTAGCCGATCGCATCGGCGCGGTGCGCTGCGGCAGGTCGACGCCTGCCCCGGCCTCACTCCGGGGCGAACAGCTGCTGCACCACGGAGAAGTCCTGGCGGCCCTTGCCCTGCTTGAGCAGCAGGCGGTAGAGCTGCAGCGCCAGGGCGCCCATGGGGGTGCTGCTGGCGCTGCGGCCGGCGGCCTCCTGGGCCAGGCCGAGGTCCTTGGCCATCAGCTCGGCCATGAAGCCGCCCTGGTAGCCGTTGCTGGCGGGGGCGTTGGGCATCACCCCCGGCCAGGGGTTGTAGCGCTCCAGCACCCAGTTGCCGCCGGAACTCTGGCGCATGATCTCGGCCAGCACGGCGGGGTCGAGCTGGTTGGCGACGCCGAGGGCCATGGCTTCGGCGGTGGCGATCATCTGCACGGCGAGCACCTGGTTGTTGCACACCTTGGCCACCTGGCCGGCACCGGCCGGGCCGGCGTGGAACAGGTTGCGTCCCATCAGCCCCAGCAGCGGACGGGCCCGCTCCAGGGCCTCGGCCTCGCCGCCGATCATGAAAGTGAGGGTGCCGGCGGCGGCACCGGCGGTGCCGCCGGAGACCGGTGCATCAAGCAGGGCGATGCCCCGTTCACGGGCGGCGGTGTGCACGCGCCGTGCGGCCTCGGGGGCGATGGTGGAGCACTCCAGCACCAGGGTGCCGGCGGGCAGCCCGGCCAGCAGGCCGTCGTCGCCGAGGTAGAGGCTTTCGACGTGGTGGCTGGCGGGCAGCATGCTGACCACCACCTCGGCGCCCTGTACGGCGGCGCGGGCGTCGACGGCGGCCTTGGCCCCTTCGGCCACCAACTGGTCCATGGCGGTGCGGACCAGGTCGAACACCTGCAGCGCATGGCCGCCCTTGATGAGGTTGCGGGCCATGGGCAGGCCCATGTTGCCGAGACCGATGAAGGCGATTGTTGTCATTGTCTTGCTCCTTGGGTCGCGTGGAAGGGGGCTAGAGGTCCGCCAGGGGGTGATCACCCTCCCAGGTGGGCTCGAAGTGGGCTTCGATCACGTTGCGCGGCACGCTGTCCACGTTCGGCCAGTGCCAGCGCGGGGCGTTGTCCTTGTCGATCAGGCGGGCGCGCACGCCTTCGGGGAATTCCGGGTGGCGGCAGCAGTTCAGGCTCATGGCGTATTCCATGCGGAACACCTCGGCCAGGGAGCGGTGGCGGGCGCGGCGGATCTGCTCCCAGACCAGGTGCCCGGTGAGCGGGCAGCCGGCGACCAGGGTGCGGGCGGCGCGGGCCAGCAGGGCGTCCTCGTCGTGCTGCAGGGCGGCGATGGCGTGCCAGGCGGCAGGCAGTTCGGCCACGTCCAGCAGGTCGTCGAGGCGGGCCCGGCGCGGCAGCCACTGGGCCTCGGGCAGGTGCGGGCGGGCGCTGGCTTCCAGGGCCCGCAGCAGGCTGGTGAGCTGGGCGCCGCTGTGTTCGCGCCAGTTGAGCTGGGCGAGGCCGTCCAGCAGGGCCTCCTGCTGCTCGTCCAGCAGGAAGCGGTCGGCCAGGCCCAGGTCCAGCGCATCACGGGCGTTGATGCTGCTGGCGGTGAGGCCGAGGAACAGGCCCAGGCGTCCGGGCAGGCGGGCGAGGAACCAACTGCCGCCGACGTCGGGGTAGAGGCCGATATTCACCTCCGGCATGCCCAGCCGGCTGGAGGGGGTGACGATGCGGATCGCCGCGCCCTGCATCAGGCCCATGCCGCCGCCCAGTACGTGGCCGTGGGCCCAGCAGATGAGCGGTTTGGGGTAGGTGTGCAGGCGGTGGTCGAGGCGGTATTCGTCGGCGAAGAAGCGCGCCGCCAGCGGCGGCACTTCGCCGGGGTGCTCGCGGCAGACTTCCGCCAGCCGGCGTACGTCGCCGCCGGCGCAGAAGGCCTTGGGTCCCCTGCCGCGCAGCAGCACGCAGACCAGGTCCGGGTCGCTGGCCCAGGCGTCGAGGCGGGCCTCCAGCGCTTCGATCATCGGCAGGCTGAGGGCGTTGAGGCTGGCCTCGGCGTCCAGGGTGGCGATGCCGATGCGCGCGCCGTCGCGGCCGTGGCGTTCTTCGAATTTCACGTTCATGGCATGGCTCTCACTGGTTGCGCCACTTGGGTTCGCGCTTTTCGAGGAAGGCGTTGACGCCTTCGCGGGTGTCCTCGGCGTCGAACAGGTCGACGAAGCGCTCGCGCTCCTCGGGCAGCCAGGTGTTCGGGGCGCGTTCGCGGGCGCCCTGGATCAGCGGCTTGATGGTGCGCACCGCCACCGGGCTCTGGCGGGCGACCTTGGCTGCCAGCAGCAGGGCGGTGCCACGGGCTTCGCCGCTGTCCATCACCTGTTCCACCAGGCCGATGCGCTGGGCGGTGTCGGCGTCGATGCGCTCGCCGCAGAGGATCATGCGTTTGGCCCAGCCTTCGCCTACCAGCCAGGACAGCGCCTGGGTGCCGCCGGCGCAGGGCAGCAGGCCGACGGCGGCCTCGGGCAGGGCCATCTGTGCATGGCGCTCGGCGATGCGGATGTCGCAGGCCAGGGCGCACTCCAGGCCGCCGCCCATGGCGTAGCCGTTGATGGCGGCGATGGACACGCCACGGAATTCGCGCAGGGCTTCGAAGGCTTCGCCGAAGCGCCGGGCCATTTCCCGGGCGCGGGCCCTGTCGCCGTCGGCGAACATGTTGAGGTCGGCGCCGGCGCTGAAGAACTTGGGCCCCTGGCCGGTCACCACCAGGGCGTAGATGGCGTCGTCGCGGTTGAGGTGCTCCACCAGTTGCTTGAGGCCGATGAGGGATTCGCGGTCCCAGGTGTTGGCCGGCGGGTTGTTGATGGTGAGCAGGGCGGTGTGGCCGTGCTTCTCCACGGTGAGCTTGTGGGTGAGGTCGAAGACGCCGGTCTTGTAGGGTTCGACTGCGGTGCTCATGTGCATCTCCTTAACGCATTCGTCATGGCAGGCGGTCGAGTGTGCCGCCCTGTTCCAGTAAACGGCGCGCCGTGATGACGCGCATGATCTCGTTGGTGCCTTCGAGGATCTGGTGCACGCGGGTGTCGCGCACCCAGCGCTCCAGAGGGTAGTCGTTCAGATAGCCGTAGCCGCCATGAAGTTGCAGGGCCTGGTTGCACACTTCGAAGCACTGGTCGGTGGCGAAGCGCTTGGCCATGGCGCAGTAGAGGCTGGCCTCGGGGTGACGCTGGTCCACGCGGTGGGCGGCCAGGCGCACCATCTGCCGGCTGGCGGTGAGGTCGGTGAGCATGTCGGCGAGCTTGAACTGCAGGGCCTGGAAGCTGGCCAGGGGCTTGCCGAACTGCCGGCGCTCCTCGACGTAGCGCAGGCTCTGCTCCAGCGCGGCCTGGGCGGCGCCGAGGGAGCAGCTGGCGATGTTCAGGCGCCCGCCGTCCAGGCCCTTCATGGCGTAGACGAACCCTTCGCCCTCGGGGCCGATGCGGTGGCTGGCGGGGATGCGCACGCCGTCGAAGGTGATGGTGCGGGTGGGCTGGGCGCGCCAGCCCATCTTGTCTTCGTTGCGGCCGTAGCGGATGCCTTCGGCGTCGGCCGGCACCAGGAAGCAGGAGATGCCCTTGGCGCCGTCTTCGCCGGTGCGCGCCATGACGATCAGCACCTGGGTGCTGCCGGCGCCGGAGATGAAGCACTTGCTGCCGTCCAGCACGTAGTGCTCGCCGTCGCGCCGGGCGCGGGTGCGCAGGTGGGCGGCGTCGGAGCCGGCGTCGGGCTCGGTGAGGCAGTAGGAGGCCAGCAGCCGGCCGTCCAGCAGGCCCGGCAGCCACTGGGCCTTGAGTGCGGCGTCGCCGAAGGAGGCGAGCATCCAGGTGGCCATGTTGTGGATGGTGAGGTAGGCGGTGGTGGTCACGCAGCCGGCGGCCAACTGCTCGAAGATCAGCGCGGCGGAGAGCCGCGTGAGCCCGAGGCCGCCGTCGTCCTCGGCGATGTACAGCCCCAGGTAGCCCTGTTCGGCGGCCCGGCGGATGACCTCTACCGGGAAGTGGTGCTCGCGGTCCCAGTCGGCGGCGTGGGGGGCCAGCTCCCGCGCGGCGAAGGCGCGGGCGCTGTCGGTCAGCAGGCGTTGTTCATCGCTGAGGTCGAAATCCATGGCGTCTCACTGCAGGGTCAGGGGTTTGCCGGCGGCCCGCCGTTCGGCCTGCCAGTCGGCTTCGCTGGGAAGCGCGGTGCTGGCGTCGAGGCGGTTGACGATCTCGAAATAGTCCTGCTTGAGCGGGTCCTTGAACACCTCGTCGCGGTGCTTGACCCGGACGGCGTACACCGTCTGCAGGTTCTGGTGGTCGAAGGCGCGCCACTGCTGCTCGCCCTTGAGCAGGCTGTAGCGGTGCCCTTCGAGGGCCTTGATCAGGGCTGCGCTGTCGAGGCTGTTGCTGCGGCGCGCGGCATCGGCCCATTGCTGGACGATGCTGTAGGCCGAGGCGGCGGAGCTGGAGGGGTACAGGCCGTAGCGGGTCTTGAACGCTTCGACGAAGGCCTGGCCGCGTTCGGACTTCTCCAGGGCGGGGACGCGCCAGGTCCAGGGTTCGGTGCCGATCACGCCCTGCATGAGGTCGGGGCCGGCCTGCTCGACGATGCTTTGGGTGAGGTTGGGCGCGACGATCTGCATGCGCTCGGTCAGGCCCAGGTCGCGGGCGATGCGCATGGCGCGCACCAGGTCATCGCCGAACAGCACCAGGGCCAGTACCTGGGCGTCGCTGGCGGCGGCCTGGGCGAGGGCGTCGCGGTAGTCACTGAGGCGGGCGCCGGGGAAGGGCACGCGCACGCCGGGGTGGCCGGCGCTGTCCTGGCTGCCGGTGGCCTGGCGCAGCGAGGCTTCGGTGGTCTGGCCCCAGGTGTAGTCGGCGGTGACGTAGAAGTAGCGTTTGCCGGGCAGGGTCTTGCTCAGGTACTGGCCCAACACGCCGGCGCTCATCCAGGCGTTGTTGCACTCGCGGAACAGGTAGCGGTGGCCGTTCTTGCCGGTGGTGTCGTTGGAGTAGGTGAGGGTGCCGAAATACAGCAGGCCACGCTCGCGGGCCCGTTCGCCGGAGGCGATGGCCACCGCGCTGGAGGCGCCGCCGAAGAGCATGACGGCGCCTTCGTCGGCCAGCTTGTCGACGTTCTTCACGGCCTTTTCCGGGCGTGAGGCGGTGTCCTTGGCGGACAGCCGCAGGGTGCGACCGAGCACGCCGCCCGCTGCGTTGATCTCGTCGATGGCCAGCAACGCGCCTCGCATCTGGGCCAGTCCCTCTTCCTTGTACGAGCCGGTGCGCGGGTAGTTGAGGCCGAGGGTGATGGGCTCGGCAGCCTGCGCACAGGCGGTGATCCCGGCCCAGAGGGCCAGGGTGGCAGTCAAACGGCGCATGGGGGTTCCTCCTTGTTGTTGTGGAGAAACCTTTTACGCCGGTCCCGGGCGGGTTGAGATTCCCTTTTCGTCTAACAGAGCCCCGTCCGGGTCACTTGAGCTGGATGGTCATGTTCGGGCCGCTCACCGGGCTGTCGTCGAACCAGCGGGTGGTGACGGTCTTGGTCTCGGTGTAGAAGCGCACCGCCTGCTTGCCGTAGGCGTGCAGGTCGCCATAGAAGGAGCCCTTCCAGCCGGTGAAGGAGAAGAACGGCAGCGGCACCGGAATGGGGACGTTGATGCCCACCTGGCCCACCTCCACGGCGTGCTGGAAGTGCCGCGCGGCGCCGCCGGAGCGGGTGAACAGGCTGGTGCCGTTGCCGTAGGGGCTGGCGTTGACCAGGGCGATGGCCTCGTCGAGGGTGTCCACCTCTACGCAGGCCAGCACCGGGCCGAAGATTTCCTCGCGGTACAGGCCCATGCGTGGGGTGACGCCGCGGAACAGGGTGGGGCCGAGCCAGTTGCCGACGGGGTAGCCGGGCACTTCGCAGTGGGAGCCATCGAGCAGGCATTCGGCGCCTTCGGCCTTGCCCTCGGCGATCAGCCGCAGCACGCGCTGGCGGGCCTGCTGGCTGATCAGCGGGCCGTAGGCGGCCTGGGGGTCGCTCCAGTGGCCGGGACGCAGTTGGGCCATCTGTTCGGCCAGTTCGCCGATCCACTCCCGCGCCTGGCCGACGAAGACGGCGACGCTGATGGCCATGCAGCGCTGGCCGGCGGCGCCGCAACTGGCGCCGATGAGGTTGCTCAGGGTCTGTTCCTTGTTGGCGTCGGGGAGGATCACCATGTGGTTCTTGGCCCCGGCGAAGGCCTGCACGCGCTTCATGTGCGCGGTGCCGGTGCGGTATACGTGCTGGCCGACCGGCACCGAGCCGACGAAGGAGATGGCGCGCACCTCGGGGTGGGTGAGCAGGGCATCCACCTGTTCGCGGCCGCCGTGCAGCACCTGCAGCACGCCCTTGGGCGCGCCGGCTTCGAGGAACAGCTCGGCGAGGCGGTTGGGGGTCAGCGGGTCCTGCTCGGAGGGCTTGAGGATGAAGGTGTTGCCGCAGGCGATGGCCAGGGGAAACATCCACAGCGGGATCATCGCCGGGAAGTTGAAGGGGGTGATGCCGACGCACACGCCCAGGGGCTGGACCCAGCTTGCGGTGTCGATCTCGCGGGCTACGTTCTCCACCGTCTCGCCCATCATCAGGCTGGCCACGTTGGCGGCGTGCTCGGCCACTTCGATGCCGCGCCAGACGTCGCCCTTGGCGTCGGCGAAGGTCTTGCCGGTCTCGCTGGCCAGCAGCTCGGCCAGCTCGTCGTGGTGCTCCTTGAGCAGGTGCTGGTAACGCAGCATCAGGCGGGCGCGTTCCGGGACGGGGACTTCGCGCCAGGTGAGGAAGGCGTCGCGGGCGCTGGCCACGGCGGCTTCGATCTCCTCGGCGGTGGCGCGGGGCGCCAGTGCCAGCACGGCCTGGGTGGCGGGATCGGTGACTTCGATCAGTTCGCGGGCGCGGCTTTCGCGCCATTGGCCATCGATCAGCTGGGGAATCGTCCTGCTCATGCGTGCCTCCGCCCGTCCTCGGGCCCTTTGTTGTTCTGTGCGTCGTTTATAGCGGGGCTTCGAGCGTTTGTGGATTGACGATCTTGGTGCCGGGATGGACGATCTTGGCATTGCTGGCCACCAGAAGAACAACCATGAGCCGCTCCGTGGAAACCTCCAACTGGCCGCTGCCGGCCGATGGCATCCGCCTGATCACGCCGCCCCGGTTGCGTCGTCTGCTGGCCCGCCATCCCTTGGCAGCCGGCTGCTACCCACTGGCGCTGGGTTATTACCCGGACGCCGCCGGGCACCGCATGTTGCGCCTGGCCCCGGACGACCACCTGTTGATCTACTGCCGTGCCGGGCAAGGCTGGCTGGAGACCGGGGATGGACGATTCGACGTGGCAGGCGGTGACCTGCTGGTGCTGCCCAAGGGCCGCATGCACGCCTATGGCGCCGACCCGCAGCGCCCGTGGAGCATCTACTGGGTGCACTTCGAGGGGGAGCTGGCGGCGGATTTTCTGCGCTTTCTCGGCGAGCCGGGCCTGCGTCGCATCGGTGCCCAGCCGCGCCTGCTGGCAGACTTCGACGGGTTGTTGGGGCTGCGCAAGCAGGGCCTGAACCCCCGGCACCATGTGCATGCGGCCCACCAGTTGCAGGCGCTGCTGACGTCGCTGGCGGTGCTGCCGGCGCGGGGCTTTCTCAAGTCCGGGCGGGTGCTGGACGTGGACGCAGTGCAGGCGGTGATGCGCGCGCACCTGCACGAGCAGTTGAACCTCGACCAGTTGGCGGCGCAGTTCAAGCTCTCGCGCTTCCACTTCGCCAAGACCTACCGCACCCTGACCGGCCACGCGCCGATCCAGGATTTCATCCAGCTGAAGATGGCCCACGCCTGCCGCCTGCTGGACGAGGGCAGCCTGGGGGTGCGGCAGATCGCCGAGCAACTGGGCTACGAGGACGCCTATTACTTCTCCCGCCTGTTCCGCAAGGTGGTGGGTATGGCGCCCAGCCATTACCGGGCGCTGCACCTGGGGTGATGGGCCCTGGGTGTGGCCCGGTGCCTGAAACCGGGCAGGCGGCGCGGCATAATGCGCGCCCCGGCCCCGGACCCTTCCCATGCGCAAACCGCTTTCCCTCTATCACCCCTGGCTTTATGCACTTCGCGTCTGGCAGCGGCGTCTGGTGCGTGCGCTCTACTGGCGCCTGTCGTCCCGGCGCTTGGGGCGGGTGGTGGACGTGCGCCTGCCGTACCGCTACATGCGCCACACCTCCAAGCTGATCCGCCGGCTGGGCGACAGCGACCTGGCGCTGCAGCACAACAAGGTGATCAACCTGCGCCTTGCGGTGGCCTGCATGGACGGCGTGGTGATCGGCCCGGGGGAGTATTTTTCCTTCTGCCAGTTGCTCGGCCGGCCCACGGCGCGGCGTGGGTTCGTCGAGGGCATGGAGCTGTCGTTCGGCGAGGCGCGTTCCGGCATTGGCGGCGGGGTGTGCCAGTTGAGCAACCTGATCCACTGGATGGCGCTGCATTCGCCGCTGCGTGTGGTGGAGCGGGCCAACCACAGTTTCGATCCCTTCCCGGATGAGGGGCGGGTGCTGCCGTTCGGCTCCGGGGCGGCGATCTTCTACAACTACATCGACCTGGTGCTGCACAACCCCACCGACCAGGCCTTCCAGTTGTCGCTGAAGGTGGCCGAGCACCAGTTGGAGGGGCTGCTGCTGTGTGCGGCGCCCCGGCCGTTCCGCTACCACGTCTACCAGCGCGGGCACCGCTTCATCCGTGAGGGGGGCGAGGTGTTGCGACTCAACGAGATCTGGCGGGATGTGCGCGAGAAGGGCCAGGAAGGGCGGCTGGTGGCCAGCGAGTGCCTCTATCTCAACCGCGTACGGGTGAAGTACGCGGTGGACGAGGCACTGCTGGAGCCCGGCTAGGGGCGGGAGCCCAGGGTTTCGGCGCGTCGCAGCCAGGCCTGGCGCTGCTCCTCGGTGGAGGTGTGCACCGGGGCGAACTCCGCAAGGTGGCGGGTGCGGATGCCGCAGAAGCCGAGAATGGTGCGCTTCATCTGGCGGTGCCCGGGGGCGCCGTAGACCCAGCGGAAGTACCAGGGCGGCGTGTCGAGGGTCACCAGCAGGTCAGCGGTGCGGCCTTCCAGCAGCTTGTCCCAGTTGCGCGGGCCCCGGTAGCGGAAGGCGAAGCCCGGCAACAGCACACGGTCGAGAAAGCCCTTGAGCAGGGCCGGCACGCCGCCCCACCAGACCGGGTAGACGAACACCAGGTGCTGGGCCCAGTGGATCTGCCGCTGCGCTTCGAGCAGGTCCGGCTCCAGGGGCTGGCTCTGGTCGTAGCCCTGGTGCAGTACCGGGTCGAAGGCCATCTCGCTGAGTTTCAGCACCCGCACCACGTGGCCTTCGCCACGGGCGCCCTGGGCATAGGCGTCGCCCAGGGCGCCGCACAGGCTGTTGTCCTTGGGCGAGCCGAGGATCATCAGGATGCGCTTGCCGTCCCCTTCCAGCGGGGTGGCGCCGTGCTTGGCGGAGTCAACCATGTTGGCCGGCCTCCAGCATGGTTTCCGGGCGCACCCAGGCGTCGAAGTCGGCCTCGCTCACCAGCCCGAGGGCCAAGGCCGCTTCGCGCAGGGTGGTGCCTTCGGCGTAGGCCTTCTTGGCGATCTGCGCGGCCTTGTCGTAGCCGATGTGCGGGTTGAGGGCGGTGACCAGCATCAGACCGCGCTCCAGGTGCTCGGCCATGCGCGCGGCGTCGGGCTCCATGCCGGCCACGCAGTGGCGCTGGAAGTTGCGTGAGCCATCGGCCAGCAGGCGGATGGACTGCAGGATGTTGTGGGCGATCACCGGCTTGAACACGTTGAGCTGCAGGTGCCCGTGGCTGGCGGCGAGGCTGATGGTGGTGTCGTTGCCGACCACCTGGCAGGCGAGCATGGAGAGCGCTTCGCACTGGGTCGGGTTGACCTTGCCGGGCATGATCGAGCTGCCCGGCTCGTTGGCCGGCAGCTTGACTTCCGCCAGGCCACCCCGGGGGCCGGAGCCCAGCAGGCGCAGGTCGTTGGCGATCTTCATCAGCGCCACGGCGAGGGTCTTGAGCGCGCCGGAGAGGGCCACCAGCGGCTCATGCCCGGCGAGGGCGGCGAACTTGTTGGGCGCGGAGACGAAGGGCAGCCCGGCCAGCGCCGCCAGTTCCGCCGCCATGGCTTCGGCGAAGCCGTGGGGGGCGTTGAGCCCGGTGCCGACGGCAGTGCCGCCCTGGGCCAGTTGGTAGACCGCCGGCAGCGCAGCGCGGATGGCGCGCTCGGCGTAGTCCAGTTGGGCGACGAAAGCGGACAGTTCCTGGCCGAAGGTGATGGGCGTGGCGTCCATCAGGTGGGTGCGCCCGGTCTTCACCAGGCGGGCATGGCGCGCCGCCTGCTCGGCCAGGCCACCGGTCAGCTCGGCCAGCGCCGGCAGCAGGTCGCGGTGGATGGCCTGGGCCACGGCGATGTGCATGGCGGTGGGGAAGCTGTCGTTGGAGCTCTGGGCGTGGTTGACGTGGTCGTTGGGGTGCACCGGGCTCTTGCCGCCCCGTGGGCCGCCGGCCAGTTCGTTGGCGCGGCCGGCGATCACTTCGTTGACGTTCATGTTGCTCTGGGTGCCGCTGCCGGTCTGCCAGACCACCAGGGGGAACTGGTCGTCGTGCTGGTGGGCAAGGATTTCGTCGGCGGCCTGTTCGATCAGGCGGGCGATGTCCGGGCTGATGCCGCCGTTGCGGCCATTCACCCGGGCGGCGGCCTTTTTCACCAGGGTCAGGGCATGCACCACGGGGAGGGGCATGCGCTCCTCGCCGATGGCGAAGTTTTCCAGCGAGCGCTGGGTCTGGGCGCCCCAGTAGGCGTCTTCGGCGACGCTGACGGGGCCCAGGCTGTCGGTTTCGGTTCGGCTCATTGCGTGGCTCCAGGTTCGGTTTTTTCCGCAGTTTAGGCTGCGCCGGAGCCTTTGGGTTCAACGCCTGGGGGTGGATTACCAGCGCGCGCGGGTGTGGCCTACCCAGCCGAGGGCGTTGCCCACGGGCACACGCTCGCCCGTGGGGCCGAGCAGGACCCCGTCGAAGCGTCCGAACCACTGGCGTGTGTCGGCGTAGAGCGGGCCCAGGCGCGGGTTGGCATGGTGCAACTGGCGCGGGGTGAAGGTGAGGCGCACGCGCTCGCAGTCGCTGCCGAGCTGCCAGGGGGACAGCCCGTTTTCCGGGCCTTGCCGGAGGTGCACCGGGCCGTTCAGGCGCGACAGCTCGCCACCGAACCAGAGGGCGTTTTCCGTCTCGCCGCTGGCGTCCGTCCAGCCTGCGCCGAAGTTGCCGGCGATGCCGCCGACGGTGGCGAAGGCGGCGCGGGTCCAGTGGCTGTTCAGCGGCCAGACGCCCCGGCCGAAATCGAGGGCGGCGAAGCTCTGCCCCGGTAGGCAGGGATACTGCTGGCGACCCAGGCGCACGCTGCCGGTGACCGGCAGACCGAGCTGGCGGGTGCTGGCGTGGAAGCCGCCGTTGGCGAAGGGGGCGACCAGGTTGACCGAGTCCAGGTGCGCCGGGCGCTGCACGTCGAGGGTTGCCTGCAGCGGCTGGCCGCCGATGTCCGGCACGGCGACGCTGATGCGGGCGCGGCCGGGGAGTTCGTCCACCTCCAGGTGAAGGCGCGGGTGGCTGAAGCCGTGGCTGGCCACCGGTACATCGGGCAGGTGGCAGCCGTGGGCGAGGGCGCGCAGTTGGGAATGGGTCACGGCGTGGCCGGTTTCCAGGTCGAGGAAGTAGGCGGCGCAGTAGCCGATGTAATCGAGGTCGGCGAGGGTGATGGAGAGCATCCAGCCGGGGGTGGTGATGCACCAGTGGTTCCAGCGCTTGCGCCGGCCGAAGTGCCCGGGGATGGCGCAGTCCAGTCGTGGCCGCTCGGACCAGCCGATGGCCGATGGCTCCAGGCGGCCACGGGCGTCGCACAGGGGCTGTCGTTCGGCGGGGGCCGGGGTGGGGCTGGTCATTCAGGGTCCCTGTGGGTGTCTGTCTTCCGTGGGGCGGGGAACATTACGCGCACACGGCGGCCCAAGCTGGGGTGCCGTTCACGGTGTTGTCATCGGTGGGGCGCAAGGATGCCCAGCGCACTGGCAGCCGGCAAGTGCCCGCGCCGGACCCTGGACGGACGGCACCCCAACCCGCGTTTGGCCGTGATGCACGGCCGCATCCATGGCTTGAGCCCCCAGCGGGCTTGAGCGCAGAATGGCCCGCCCACGGGCTCGGCCCGTACCGCTCATACCAAGGAACCCCAATGACCAAGCTCCGTCTCGTTTGCTCCGCCATCGTGCTGGCCTGTGCCAGCGGCCAGGTGTTCGCCGATGCCGCCAGCCATGCCGCCAACGCCGAGCGTTTCCTCAAGCTTGCCCACGCCGACAAGCTGACCGTGCCGGTGTATGCCCAGGTGCAGCAGATGTTTGCCCAGAACTACCAGAAGGCCAACGCGCCGACTGACAAGAAGGCCACCTTGGAGCGCTACCAGGCCAAGGCCAACGCCGCCCTGGACAAGGCCGTGGGCTGGGACAAGCTGAAGCCGGAGCTGGTGAAGATCTACACCACCAACTTCAGCGAATCCGAGCTGAAGGACCTGATTGCTTTCTACGAGTCGCCCCTGGGCAAGAAGGTGTTGGAGAAGATGCCGTCCCTGACCGCGCAATCCGCCGAGCTGACCCAGTCCCGCCTGGAATCCGCCGTGCCGGAAGTGAACAAGCTGCTGTCGGACATGAACGACGAGCTGGCACCCAAGGATCAGAAGAAGTGATCGGAGCCCGCCATGAGCATGCGTGACCGTATCCTGGCCGCCTTCGCGGCCCTCGAGCCCCAGCACCTCGATGTGCTGGACGAGAGCCATATGCACAGCCGTGGCCAGGAAACCCACTACAAGGCGGTGATCGTCAGCCCGGTATTCGCCGGGTTGAATGCGGTGCGCCGTCACCAGAAGGCCTATGCGGCCCTGGGCGAGCTGATGGGGCAGTTCCACGCCCTGGCCCTGCACACCTACACCCCCGAGGAGTGGGCGCAGCAGGGTGCTGCCCCGGATTCGCCGACCTGCCGTGGCGGCAGCAAGCACGACCACTAAAAGGTCGTTGCAATGAGGCCGGAGGTTTCCCGGAGCGATCCGCGGGGCTTCCGGCCTTTGCATTTGGGCGTCGCCCCGGATCGTCAGGGACGGTGCCCGGTTTGCGCACGGTGCCCCGACTTCACTCGAAACAGGAGGCCCCTTGGCCCGAATCCTCAGCAAGGACACCCGGCTGTGCATGTCGCTGTCCGGCCGCCCCGGCAACTTCGGCACGCGCTTCCACAACGCGCTCTACGATCTGCTGGAGCTGGACTACGTCTACAAGGCCTTCACCACCACGGACCTGCCGGCGGCCATCGGCGGCGTGCGGGCACTGGGCATACGGGGTTGCGCGGTGTCGATGCCCTTCAAGGAGGCCTGCATCCCCTATCTGGATGCCCTGGACCCGTCGGCGGCGGTCATCGGCTCGGTGAATACCATCGTCAACGACGAGGGCCACCTGACGGGCTACAACACCGACTACCTGGCCGTCGCCAGCCTGGTGCGCAGCCATGCCGTGGACCCGACCTCGACGCTGCTGCTGCGGGGCAGTGGCGGGATGGGCAAGGCCGTGGCCGTTGCCCTGCTCGACAGCGGCTTCGCCCGAGGCACCCTGGCGGCCCGCAATGCGGTGTCCGGGCGGGCCCTGGCGCAGGCCTGTGGCTATGACTGGGTGCCTTCGGCGGAGGGCCATGTGGCGCAGGTGCTGGTGAACGTCACGCCGCTGGGCATGGATGGCGGACCGGAGGCCGGTCAGTTGGCGTTCAGCGTCGAGCAGGTGGCGGCGGCCGAAGTGGTCTTCGATGTGGTGGCGGTCCCGGTGGAGACGCCGCTGATCCGCCTGGCCCGTTCCCTGGGCAAGCGAGTGATCAGCGGTGGTGACGTCATCGTGCTGCAGGCGGTGGAGCAGTTCGTGCTCTATACCGGCGTGCGGCCCACGCCGGAGCAGATCCGCCAGGCGGAAGCGCTGGCCCGCGCCTGAGCGCGGGCCGTTGGCTCAGAAGGCGAGGGCGGCGGTGAGGCCGGCGCTGTTCCACTGGGCGTCGCTGCGCTGGGTACGGCTGAAGCCGGCACCGAGGGTCAGGTCGCCCAGGTCGTAGCGCACGCCGAGGCGGGCTTCGACGGTGTCGCGGCCCTGGCGGACGCCCGGGGTGGTGAAGGCCTCACCACCCACCAGGAAGCGCGCCTGGGTATCGCTGCGGTCACCGATGCCGTCGTGCCAGGCCATCAGCGAGGCCTCCGGCACGAGGCGGCCGCCGGCCAGGGGGAACAGGCCGGCTACACGCAGGCCGGTGCCGACTTCGCCGCTTTCATAGCGCGAGCTTTCCACCTTCAGCGCAGCAGAGGAGCCGTGCTCGCTGTAGCCGTCCAGCTCCACGCGGGTGTAGCGCATGCCGAGGCGGGGCTCCACCAGCAGGCTGTCCAGCTCCAGGCGGTAGCCGCCGATCAGGCTGGCGCCGTACTGCTGGCCGTCCTGGTCGCCGGAGGCGCGGGTGCCGGTGATGTAGCGACGGCTGTCGTGCTCGAACCAGCCCATGGACAGGCTGCCATCCACGAAGTAGGGGCCCCAGCCTTGGTGGGCGTAGAGGCTGACCAGGTGGCCCTTGGTGTCCAGCGTGTTGCCGGTGTGGCTGTCGCTGTTGCCCTGGTAGTGGCTGTAGGCGACGCCGGCCAGGCCTTGGTCACCGAAGGCCTGCTCGAGGCCGAGGGCGATGCCCTGGGTGTCCTGGTCGAAGCCACGGGCACCGTCGCGCTCGCCGGTGTGCCCACGGTTGTCCAGCAGGCTGACCCAGGCGCGGGGGCCGCGTGCCGGGTCGCCGGCCGGCTCGTTGCGCTGCTGGGTGGCGCTCTCCAGCAGGCGCAGGCCGGCGATGGGGGCGAGGGCATTGGCGCCGTTGGATTCGGGAGCCAGTTGCTCGGCGATCTCGGCGGTGCGGGCTGCATCGGCAGCGGCCAGACTGAGGAACACCGGGTCATCTGCAGCTAATGCCGGCATCTGCGCGGAGAAGCTCGCCAGGGCGCGCTGGGCGCGGCGCGAGGCGCCCTGGTTGGCCACCAGGCTGGCGGCGGCAACGCCGCTGAGGGTTTCCACTTCAGCACTGAGCACCTGGCCATCGAAGCTGTGGCTGAGGACGCGCAGCAGGCCGGAGGTGCTTTCTGGAGCGCTGGGGGTGTTGGTCCAGGTGTTGGCGCTGATCAACTGGTAGGTGCGCGGGCCGCTCAGGCTGAAGTCGTTGGGTTTGGGGGTGAGGAGGATGCGGCTCTCTTTGCCATGCGTACGGTCGACCTCGACAAGGCCTTGGACGGTGAGAAACGGGGTGTTGGGGTCAGTGACATTGCTCAGCATCAGGTTGAGGTCGGCGCCCAGCAATTCAAGATCACCGGTCAGGGTAGAGCCGGCACGCGTCAAGGTCAGGCGGCCATCGCTCATTTCCAGGTAGCGTGCGTTGATCAGCGCACTATCCAAGGTCACGTCACCACTGAGCATCTCGATGACGCCGATGCCGGTGATGTTGCCGCGGATCTCTCCGCCTTCCAGCCACAGGTTGCTGTCACCCTGGCCCTTGACAGCCACCACACCGCTTGTGAGGCCACTCACCTGGAGGTAGGTGCTCTCGCGGACGGTGCTGATGTCCACGGCGATGTCATCCGAAAGCACGGTGCCGTAGTTGGTCAGCATGTGGTCATCGACGATGCGTGCGGCGGTGGCGCCGGTGCCCCGTGCTTCGAGGGTGCCGTGGTTGAGCAGGTTGTTTTGGCCAAGGGTCATGCCGGTGCCGAGCGACAAGGCGGTTACGTTGGTGCCATCGGCGAAGATCGTGCCCTGGTTGTCTACCAGGCTTATGGTGCTGTCTTCCATTTCGAGGGCAATCGCGCCGTTGCCGGTGGCGCGCAGGGTACCTGCGTTGATCAGGTTGCCAGTAATCACGGCATTGTTGACCGCGAGGTTGGGAGTGTCAGGGACACGGTTACCGACTTTCTCGATCAGGCTGTTGTTGATGAAGCTGCCGCCAATGGTCCCTTCCAGGAATACGTTAACGTCTGATGTGTCCTGGCTGCTCAGTTGGCCATTGTTGATCATGTTCCCTGTCACACGCCCGTTTTGCAGGTAGAGCGTGCCGTTGGTGATCAGTTGGCCATTGCCATTGATGTTCATGTCGGCGTTGTTGAGCAGATTGCCGTTGACCTGTCCGGTGACATCGATTACGTGGTTGCCAGCAGCGCTCACACTGCCCGTCAGCGTCAGTCCGTCGTAGGTCCCGGAAAGAGTGGCTGGCGTCGAATTGGTGATATCGACGGTGTCGGCTTGTGCCGCCTGGGCAAGGGTGGCAAGGGTGATGGCAAGTGCGAGGTGATGGCGACGGGCGAGCGGCTGCATCGTGTCAGGCATCCTTGTCTGAGTGGGTGGGTATGCGAAAGGGCGGCGAGCCTAAGGGGCCTGTCGAGAGGGGTCAAGAACCGTGAAGGCACAGTGATGGCATTTCGTGCGTGGGGTCGCAAAAGCGTTTGGCCCCGGCCCGCTGGGTGCCGAGGTCGTTGCTTTCAGCGTGACTCCGCGCCGTGCGCTCTGCAGCGGGTATCGACTGGTTACTTGTGCGGAACCGGCGCCTTCATCCAGGCGGCAGGATCGGACATCCCTGAGCGGGCCCGCCGCAGGAAGACGCCGCTGGACAGGGATCGTTCAGCTTCGTTCAGGCAGGCTGTCGGGCCTTTTACCTGCCCCGAGGTCCTGAACGTCATGATCCGTCGCGGACTCCTGTCTTCGCTCTGCCTGTCGCTGCTGCTGGCCCTGCCGGTTGCGGCCGAGGAGGCCTGGTACCTGCAGACCAGCGTCTACACCCGCCACTTCCATCCAGACCCCGAGCACAACAACCACCAGAACCTCATCGGCCTGGAGTACCAGGCCGATGGTGGTGTGGTGGCGGGTGGGGCGACCTTCCGCAACTCGTTTCGCCAACGTAGCCAGTACGCTTACGTGGGCAAGCGTTTCGACAGTGATGTGGCGCCGGTCTACCTGAAGGTGACTGGCGGGCTGCTGCAGGGTTACCGCGGTGAGTACCGCGACAAGATCCCACTCAACCGCTTCGGTGTGGCGCCGGTGCTGATCCCGTCCCTCGGGGCCCGCCTGGGCCCCGTGGGCGCTGAGCTGGTGCTGCTGGGCAACTCGGCGATGATGGTGAACCTCGGGGTCTACCTCTAGCGGCTCAGGTGCCGCTGTCGAGGAACTTCTCCAGGTACAGCCGCGTCTGGCCCAGCGCGTTGGACTCCAACCAGGCCTTGACCGCATCGACCATGGGCGGTGGCCCGCACACATAGAGGTCGAAGGCCTGTTCCCGCAATGCATCGGCGTCCAGGTGCTCGGGCACGTAGCCCCGCGCGCCGCTCCAGTCGGCTTCGCCGGGTTCGCTGACCACCGGTGTGAAGCGAAAGCCGGGCAGGCGCTCGGCGTAGCTTTCGATCCGCGCGTGCTCGCACAGGTCTGCCGCCTGACGAACGCCATGCAGCAGGTGGATGGGCTGCTGGCAGCCCTGCTCGGCCAGGGTATCGAGCATGCCGAGGAAGGCCGAGAGCCCCGTCCCGCCCGCCGCCATGACCACCGGGCGCTCCACCTGGCGCAGGTAGAAGGCTCCGAGCGGGCTTTCCAGTTGAAGGACATCCCCGATCTGACAGCGCTCGCGCAGGTAGTCGCTCATCACTCCCTGGGGCAGCAGGCGGATGAGGAACTGCAGGCGGTTGTGCGGGTTGGGACGGTTTGCAAACGAGTACGCACGGTGTGCTTCGGTGCCGGGCACCTGCAGACGGGCGTACTGGCCGGGCAGGTAGTCCAGCGGTGTGCCTTCGGCCTCGACCTCCAGGATTGCTGCGGCCGACGACACCCGTTGCAGGGCGGTGACCCGCGCTTCACGCCGGGTCAGCGGGGCGGCGTTGCACAGGCTGGCGTCGAAATCGAAGCGGAAGGTGGCATCGGACTGCACCCGCGTCTGGCAGGCCAGGATATGGCGCTCGGCCAGTTCCTCGGGCGACAGGGCTTCTTCGTCAGCGTAGTCGAGGCTGTACTGGCCCGATTCGCAAAGCCCCCGGCAGGTGCCGCAGACGCCTTCGCGGCAGTCGAGGGGCAGGGTGAGGCCGTGGCGCAGAGCGGCGTCCAGCAGGCGCTCGTTGCCCTGCACGGTGAGGAACTGGGTTGTGCCATCGGCAAAGCTGAGGGCGACCTTGTGATCCATGGCGTGAGTCCGGTTCAGAGGTGATAGAAGTCGAGCACGGCGTTGATCCGGTCGTTCAGCAACAGGATGTGCTTGCGGGTGATCAGCCAGCTGTCGCCATGGGGCTTGAGCCGGTAGGTGGCGTGGCCGAAGAACTGCCCGCTCTCACCCAGGCGATGGAACAGGGTGTGCCAGTTGACCCGCACCTCCAGTTGGTCATCGGCCTGCTCGGCGATGCGCACGTTGCTGATGTTGTGCAGGGTGCGCGGCATGGGCACGGTGGATGCGGCCTTGCCGGTGCGGATGCGGAACACCCGGTCTTCCAGCCCGGCGCGGCTGGCGTAGTAGATCAGCGACATTTCGCGCTTGGGGTCGCGGGTGTAGACGTGCTCCGAGTCCCATTGCGGCAGGTGGAACTCGCACTGCTCGTCGAACAACGCCAGGTAGGCGTCCCAGTCCTGGGCGTCGCACAGTTCGCAGGCGCGGTAGAGGAACTGCTCGATCCGGTGCTGCAGCGGCGCGTTCATTCGGTCACCTCCTTGGGGTGCAGGGCCTTGCGCTCCAGCCCGTCGAGGAGGAAGCGCTGCCAGTGGCGGTGCTGGTTGACGTAGAGGCCTTCGTGGGTGCACTCCACACCGGTCATCAGCGGGGCGATGCCGAGGATCTCGCTGTTGCGGGTGGCTCCGGTGGCCCAGCGCGGGTGGCCCCGGGAGATGTCGCTCCAGCGCTCCAGGCGCCCCTGGAAGCCCCGCTGTTGTTCGCGGAATTCCACCAGGTCGTCGGGTGTGCCCATGCCGGAGACGTTGAAGAAGTCCTCGAACTGGCGGATGCGGCTCTCGCGGTCGGCGTCCGACTCGCCCTTGACGCCGATGCACTGGCTGATGATCTCGGTCTTGTTCCAGGCCAGCGGCCGCACGATGCGCAACTGGGAGCTGATCTGGTCCATGAAGAACAGGCTGGGGTAGATGTTCAGGTTGCGCAGGCGGTGCATCATCCACTCGGCCTTGGCCTGGCCGTAGGCCTCCACCAGGCGCGGCATCACGCTGGCGTAGCCGGGGCGCACGCTGGGGTTGGGCATGTCGCTGAACAGCACGCTGTGGCCGTTGTGGAAGGAGAACCAGCCGTCGTCGGTCTCGGCGTCGCCGGCACCGAGCTTGCTGTAGTCGAGGGTGGCGCTGGCGGTCCCTTGTGCGGCGTCCACTTGCTGGCGGTGCTGCACGGTGGCGACGTAGTTGTAGTGCACGGTGCTCACGTGATAACCGTCGAGGCCGTTCTCGTTCTGCAGCTTCCAGTTGCCATCGAAGGTGTAGCTGGAGCGGCCGGGCAGCACCTCCAGCTCACCGGTGGGGGACTGGGCCACCATCATGTCGAAGAACACCCGCGCATCGCCGAGGAAGTCCTCCAGGCGGTCGCTGCCTTGGGTGTCGAGGCTGACGAAGACGAAGCCCTTGTAGCTCTCGATGCGGGCCTTGCGCAGGCCGCGGGTGGTCTTGTCGAAGCATTCGGAGTATTCGCCGGGCGCCTTCACCTTCAGCAGGCGACCGTCGTTCTTGTAGCACCAGGCGTGGAAGGGGCAGGTGAAGGTGGACTGGTTGCCCTTGCCGACACGGGTGAGGGTGGCGCCGCGGTGCTGGCAGGCGTTGACCAGGGCGTGCAACTGCCCGCTGGCGTCGCGGGTGACGATCAGCGGCTGGCGGCCGGCCTGCAGGGTGATGAAGTCGTTGGCGTTGGCGATCTCGCTCTCATGGCAGGCGTAGATCCAGTTGCGCTCGAAGATCAGCTCCATCTCCAGGTCGAACAGCTCTGGCTCGGTGAACATGTCCCGGGCGATGCGGAACACGCCGTCCTGCGGGCGGAAGTCCAGGCAGCCGGTTATGAAGGCCTTCCAATCGTCGAGGCTTCTTGTCGTGATGGGCATGAGGGGCTCCAGGCGGTGACTCGGTGGAGCTCATTAGGAGATGGCTGAGGGGTGGGGGTCTATCCGTTTAGTGGGCGAACACTCGCCGGAAAATCCGTACCTCGACGGGGCATGGGGTAACGCACGGGCGCTATTGGGGTAACGCTTATTGCGCTGGATCGAGGCGTTTGTCCGATTTGTCTATCCGGAAAGTTGAAGAGGTCTGTCCTATAAGTTCGATTACGGGCTGTGGGACGACCGTGGCATGTTGCTTGCCTTGAACCTGGTAATGCGCCGTCAGAGCGCGCTTCCATAAACCCTGCTGGGTGCCGTGTGATGAACCTGAAAGAATCCCCTCGTTGTCGGGGCCTGCTCGCCGATCGTTTCGACCTGGCGGGGGCCCGCGCCTGGATGGCGGCCATCTGCGGGCCGCATCGATTGGACGCTGCGCGTCCGGAGCGCATCCGCTTCCACCACAGTGGCAATGTCCTGCCCACCAGCGCCATTACCCTCGGCCATGTGGAGTACGGCACCGACGTCACCATTGGCGTCGGCGAGGAAGCCATCCTCGACTGCTACAGCCTCAGCCTGCCTCTGGGCGGCGAGCAGGAGCTGGACCTCGCCGGTCGTCGCCTGCGCTCGGACCCCGGGCTCGGCCTGGTACTGTCGCCCGACCAGAGCCAGCGGCTGACCATCGCCGGCAACTGCCGCAAGCTGCAGGTGGCCATCCCGCGACGGGCACTGATGGAGGTGTTGGAGGCGCTGCTGGAGCGCAGCGTCGTCCAGCCGTTGCACTTCGAGCCACAGATGGATGCAATCGACGGGGCGACGGGTGCCTGGTGGCGCATGGCCCGCCATCTCACCGATGAGCTGGCACGGGGCGCGGCACTCTACGGCCAGGGGCTGTTTTCCCGGGACCTGGAGAGCGCCTTCATCAAGGGCCTGCTGCTGGCCCAGCCGAACAGCTACAGTGATGAACTGCGGGCCCGACAGGCCCTGCAGTTGCCGCACTACCTGATCCGGGCGCGGGACTACATGCGTACTCACGCCAGGGAGAACCTCTGCCTGGAAGACATCGAACGCGCTGCCGGCGTGTCGCGCTTCAAGCTGTTCGAAGGGTTCCGTCGGCACTTCGGGGTGTCGCCCATGGCCTTCCTCAAGCGCCACCGGCTGCTGGCGGTGCGCCAGGCGCTCCTGGACGATCACAGTCCGCGCAATATCTCGGCCATCGCCATGGCCTGGGGCTTCACCCACCTGGGGCGTTTCTCCTGCGAGTACCGCAAGCTCTTCGGCGAGCCGCCCAGCGCCACCCTTCAGCGCCAGGCGGCGCAGCGCGACGCCTCCTGCTGAGAGGGGGCGTCCGTCCGTCTGTTTAATTCGAGCCGTCACCCGGTCGTCATCAGCGTGTCACGGGCTGAGGACGACCATGCCCCGACCCCGCCACCATTAGGACCCGTCCCATGGCGACGGACGGTGAGAATCTAGATCCTTGGGCCCTCACCAGCGTTGAAAGGAAAGATCAGGAAACAAACCCGGGCCCTTGGGCCTATCCAAGCTTCGGAGCATGCCGTATGATCGGCCGCCTAGTACCTAGCTGTAAGTCAGTCCGGTCAGCTGTACTCCGCGACGTCCCCGCGCACCACGGCACCGGTCTCCTCGATGGTCACCTGAACGCAACTTCCCGCCCAATGGCGTTCCCGCGTTCCTGGCCAGCCATCCAGAAGTCTGATCAGGACAGCCGCCGGCCCAGAACCTTGCCGCGGCTACAACCTGGCACCCGAAGTACTTCGTCGGCTCACCCGTCGTGGGTGGAACCAAATGCCGGCTCATTCGCTCCGATAAGGATCATCCGTTGCGCCCATTTGGGTGGCGGATTCGGAGTTTTATTACGCGGCCATGCCGCTTGTATGCAGGACATAACAACATGACCATTCATCATCAGGCCAAAGACGCCATCACCACCCTGACCCGCGCATTCGCTCCGTTGCAGTGCCAGATCACCGCCCCGTCCCGCAAGGGCGGCTTCAGCTTCACCATCGTCAGCGAGTACGGTGTTGCCTGCCACAGCCAGCGCCTCTACCCGGAGCACTACCGTGACTCCAGCCAGCTGCAGCAGGTGATCGACCGCGCTCAGCGTGCGCTGACCGCCTAAGGCGAGTCGGCGTTACTCAAAGCCCCGCACAAGCGGGGCTTTTTCATGGGCCGCTTGAGAGTTACGGTTGCCCAGGCAGGCTATCCGGGTGCTGGTAAATCAGGACATGGTGCGTCGGTTGCGCTGTTGTCCTGAGGATCTGAGGAGCAGTTGGTAGACATGCTGGTGGGTTGTGCTCTAGCCTGCCGCGCCAATTTTCTATCAGGGATGACATCGCGTGAAAAAACTGCTGTTGCTGATCGCCATCATTGGAGCGGGTTACTACGCCTATACCCATCATTTCGCCAAATCAGAGCCCGTAACGGTGACGAGTTATCAGGACGTGCTCAAGAAGGTGGAAGCCACGCCTGTAAGCCAAGCCGAAGTGGTGTTTGGCGCAAACCAACTGGCTAGGTTCCTGTGCGAAGAAAATAGCCAATGCCTGGAGAAGCACACCAACTACAGAGAAATGTGCGAGAACCGCATCTTTGCTGGCGCCCCTAAGACCTACAGCCGGAAGGATGACGTCATTTCGGTTTCGAAGAGTTTTACCCAGTGCGTTGGCGTTCGTTGACTGAGAGCTAACCCATTCCAAAGCCCCGCACAAGCGGGGCTTTTTCATGTCCGTTGAAACGTGGAGATGGAACCGGGCGGGCTTTTCGCCAGACGAAAAAAAGCAGCCCGGGGGGTGGGCTGCATGGATGGCCAAGGGGGTGGCCATGGGAGGAGCTAGGAGCAATACACGATCGGTTCGCGACCGCTACCAGCAGGGGCGGGTGGCAGCAGGGCTGCCGGCGAGTCGATGGGTGGCAGGATAGACACCGGCTCCCGTGGCGGGAAATCACCTTAGGTAATAGTGACTATCGGCTGCGCTTATCGCCGTTCCCTCAGCGGTTGACGTCCACCACCACGCGACCACGCACCTGGCCGTCCAGCAGTTCGCGGGCCATCGGCAGGGATTCTTCCAGGCTGATCTCGCGGGTGATGTCTTCCAGCAGTGCCAGGTCCAGGTCGCGGGCCAGGCGCTCCCAGGCGTGGATGCGGTCGGCGCGCGGGCGCATCACGCTGTCGATACCGGCCAGGGTCACGCCGCGCAGGATGAAGGGTGCGACGCTGGCGGGAAAGTCCATGCCCTGGGCCAGGCCGCAGGCCGCTACTGTGCCGCCGTAGCGGGTGCTGGCACAGACATTGGCGAGGGTGTGGCTGCCGACCGAGTCGACGGCACCGGCCCAGCGCTCCTTGGTCAGGGGACGTCCCGGCTCGCTCAGGCTGGCGCGCTCGATGAGGGTGGTGGCCCCCAGGCGCTGGAGGTACTCGGCCTGGTCCGGACGGCCGGTCGATGCGACCACCTGGTAGCCCAGGCGTGCCAGCAGGGCGATGGCGAAGCTGCCGACGCCGCCATTGGCTCCGGTCACCAGCACCTCACCGGAGTCCGGGGTAACGCCATTGCGCTCCAGGGCCAGCACACAGAGCATCGCCGTGTAGCCGGCGGTGCCCACCGCCATGGCCTGGCGCGGGGTGAAGCCGGCCGGCAGCGGAATCAGCCAGTCACCGTTGAGCCGCGCCTTCTGCGCCAGGCCACCCCAGTGCGTTTCGCCCACGCCCCAGCCGTTCAGCAGCACCGCATCCCCTGGCTTGTAGTGGGGGTGATCGCTGGTCTCCACCGTGCCGGCCAGGTCGATGCCGGCCACCATCGGGAACGTGCGCACCACTGGGCTCTTGCCGGTAATGGCCAGGCCGTCCTTGTAGTTCAGGGTGCTGTAGTCGACGCGGACGGTGACGTTGCCTGCGGGCAGCCGGGCTTCGTCCAGCTCGGCCAGTGTGGCGCGGTAGCCGGTGTCATCTTTGTCGATGAGGATGGCGCGGAACATGCGGAATCTCCTGATGGTCATTGTCATGGGCGCCGGTCGGAAGTGGCGCCTGTGGCGGGATCGGTCACGCGTGGGCGCCAGTCTATGTCGGCAGGCTACCGCTGGGCACCTGCCGATGGTTGAACGCGCCAGCCAGGGCCGGCGGGCTTGCGCGTTGGCCAGCTTGAACCATGCTTGCTATCCGCTCCCCGGACCCGGTGGAGACGTCCTTTTCCTGAATACGACCCCCGACGAGGTGAGCCATGGCCCGCGCCACATCCATCGACCGTTACCGCAACATCGGCATCGTGGCCCATGTGGATGCCGGCAAGACCACCACCACCGAGCGGATCCTGTTCTACACCGGGGTCAATCACAAGATGGGCGAGGTGCACGACGGTGCCGCCACCATGGACTGGATGGTGCAGGAGCAGGAGCGTGGCATCACCATCACCTCGGCCGCCACCACCGCCTTCTGGTCCGGCTCGGCCAAGCAGTATGACAAGCACCGCTTCAACATCATCGACACCCCCGGCCACGTCGACTTCACCATCGAAGTGGAACGCTCCCTGCGCGTGCTCGACGGCGCCGTGGTGGTGTTCAGCGGCGCCGACGGCGTCGAGCCGCAGTCCGAGACGGTCTGGCGCCAGGCCAACAAGTACGGCGTGCCGCGCATTGCCTACGTCAACAAGATGGACCGCGCCGGCGCCAACTTCCTCTGGGTGGTCGGGCAGATCCGCCAGCGCCTCGGCCACACCCCGGTGCCCATCCAGTTGCCCATCGGCGCCGAGGAGAACTTCGAAGGCCAGATCGACCTGCTGAAGATGAAGGCCATCTACTGGAACGACGCCGACCAGGGCACCAGCTTCCGCGAGGAGGCGATCCCCGAGGCCCTGCTCGCCGAGGCCGAGTCCTGGCGGGAGAAGCTGGTGGAGGCCGCTGCCGAAGCCAACGAGACGCTGATGAACAAGTACCTCGAAGGCGAGGCCCTGAGCCTGGAGGAGATCAAGGCCGGCCTGCGCCAGCGCACCATCGCCTGCGAGATCGTCCCCGCCGTGCTGGGCTCCTCCTTCAAGAACAAGGGCGTGCCGCTGGTGCTCGACGCGGTGATCGACTACCTGCCGGCGCCCACCGAGATTCCGGCCATCAAGGGCACCCACCCGGACGACGAGAACCGCCACGACGAGCGCCACGCCACCGACGACGAGCCGTTCTCCGCCCTGGCCTTCAAGATCGCCACCGACCCCTTCGTCGGCACGCTCACCTTCACCCGTGTCTACTCCGGCGTGCTCAGCTCCGGCGACTCGGTGCTCAACTCGGTCAAGGGCAAGAAGGAGCGGGTCGGCCGCATGGTGCAGATGCACGCCAACACCCGCGAAGAGATCAAGGAGGTGCGTGCCGGCGACATCGCCGCGCTGATCGGCATGAAGGACGTCACCACCGGCGACACCCTGTGCGACCTCGACAAGCCGATCATCCTCGAACGCATGGACTTCCCCGAGCCGGTAATTTCCGTCGCCGTCGAGCCCAAGACCAAGGCCGACCAGGAGAAGATGGGCATCGCCCTCGGCAAGCTCGCCCAGGAGGACCCGTCCTTCCGCGTGCGCTCGGACGAGGAGTCGGGGCAGACCATCATCTCCGGCATGGGCGAGCTGCACCTGGACATCCTCATCGACCGCATGAAGCGTGAGTTCAACGTCGAGGCCAACATCGGCAAGCCCCAGGTCGCCTACCGCGAGAAGATCCGCAACCGCTGCGAGATCGAAGGCAAGTTCGTCCGTCAGTCCGGCGGGCGCGGCCAGTTCGGCCATTGCTGGGTCCGTTTCGAGCCGGGCGAGGAGGGCAAGGACACCCTCGAATTCGTCAACGAAGTGGTAGGCGGCGTGATCCCACGCGAGTACATCCCCGCCATCCAGAAGGGCATCGAGGAGCAGATGAAGAACGGCGTGCTGGCCGGCTACCCGCTGCTCGGCCTCAAGGCCACCGTGTTCGACGGCTCCTACCACGACGTCGACTCCAACGAGATGGCCTTCAAGATCGCCGCCTCCATGGCCACCAAGCAACTGGCGCAGCACGGCGGCGCGGTGCTGCTGGAGCCGATCATGAAGGTCGAGGTGGTCACCCCCGAGGACTACATGGGCGACATCATGGGCGACCTCAACCGCCGGCGCGGCCTCATCCAGGGCATGGACGAAGTGCCGGCGGGGCGGGTGATCCGCGCCGAGGTGCCGTTGGGCGAGATGTTCGGCTACGCCACCGTGGTGCGTTCCATGTCCCAGGGGCGGGCCAGCTACTCCATGGAGTTCTCCCGCTATGCCGAGGCGCCGGCCAACATCGCCGACGCCATCATCAAGGGGCAGGCCTGAGCCG